>NZ_JBYTEG010000009.1:0-264767 GCF_058792255.1 Cupriavidus sp. CPT47-8839-RL05A
ACGCGCTACAAGAGCGTGATGCAGCGCTGGCCGGATTCGATCGCCAAGGGCGCTGAGTTCACCATGCCGGTGGCGAAGTAGATTATTGTGCCTATCGGGCGGGGATCGCTTGACGGTCCCCGCTCCGTTCAGGCGCCAGCGGCCGCTTCTATGTGCGTGATCCGTTCGGGCGGCTGGTGAATATCCTCATGCATGCCTGAGCGAGGTTACCCGGCGCTGCACGTGCTGGCTTGCCGATAGGCGGGATCCTGTCGGCGCCCGGCTGCGGCGGCTGACATTCTCCTTCCGCAGCTTTGCTTGCAGTCAGTGCCGGCCAGCCTGGCCTTTCCTATCATTCGATGACGTGCCTGCCGCGCGCGGGCGCGCAATGTGACGCCTTCGCGCTGTGGCGGGCGTAAACTACCGCCCTTTTTCCGGGCCCGCGCGCCTTGCCGCCGCGTGCCCGGCCACAGTTGCAGGGAGTCTGAATGAGCTTGTTCCGCACCAAGGACATCGACGCGATGCTGGCCGTCGCGCGCGATGACGGCCTGAAGAAGGTGCTGGGTCCGACCGACCTGGTGATGATGGGCATCGGCGCCATCATCGGCACCGGCATTTTCGTGCTGACCGGCACCGGCGCGCTGACCGCGGGGCCGGCGCTGACGGTGTCGTTCGTGATCGCGGCACTGGCGTGCGGCTTTGCCGCGCTGTGCTACGCGGAGTTTGCCTCGGCGATCCCGGTGTCGGGATCGATCTATACCTACAGCTATGCCACGCTGGGCGAGATCGTCGCGTGGATGATCGGCTGGGACCTGCTGCTGGAATACGGGCTGGCCACGTCCGCCGTGTCGGTGGGATGGTCGGGCTACTTCCAGTCGCTGATGGCAGGCTTCGGGCTGAAGCTGCCGGCGGCGCTGACCGCGGCGCCAGGCTCGGTGCCGGGGGTGAAGACCATGCTGAACCTGCCGGCGTGCCTGATCATGCTGGCCATCACCTGGGTGGTGTCCTACGGCGTGCGCGAATCCACGCGCATCAACAACCTGATGGTGGCGGTCAAGATCGGCGTGGTGCTGCTGTTTATCGCGGTGGGCGTGTGGCATGTGCAGCCGGCCAACTGGCAGCCATTTGCGCCATTCGGCTTTGCCGGCATCTTCAATGCGGCGGCGCTGGTGTTCTTTGCCTTTATCGGCTTCGACGCGGTGACCTCGGCCGCGGAAGAGGTGCGCAACCCGCGCCGCGACCTGCCGATCGGCATTATCGGTTCGCTGGCGGTGTGCACGGTGCTGTATGTGGTGGTGGCGGCGATCATGACCGGCATCGTGCCGTTCGCGAAGTTTGCCGGCGTGGACCACCCGGTGTCGCTGGCGCTGCAGTTCGCGGGCCAGAACTGGGTGGCGGGCTTTGTCGACCTTGGCGCGATCCTGGGCATGACCACGGTGATCCTGGTGATGACCTACGGCCAGACCCGCGTGATCTTTGCGATGTCGCGCGACGGCCTGCTGCCCGAGCGGCTGTCCTCAGTGCACCCGGTGCATGCCACGCCGTATTTCGCCACCTGGACCGTGGGCATCGTGTTTGCCGCGATTGCCGCCTTCGTGCCGCTGAACGTGCTGGCCGAGCTGATCAATATCGGCACGCTGGCGGCTTTCACTCTGATCTCGGTGGCGGTGCTGGTGCTGCGCAAGACGCGCCCGGAACTGCCGCGCGCATTCCGTTGCCCGGGCGTGCCGGTGGTGCCGCTGCTGTCGATCGGCTTCTGCCTGTTCCTGATGGCGCACCTGCAGGCGCTGACCTGGATTGCCTTCCTGGTGTGGCTGGCGGTGGGGCTGGTGATCTACTTCGGCTACGCGCGGCGCAATGCCGTGCTGCATAACCACGGCGGCTGAGCGCCTTCAGCTGCCGCGCCCGGCCGCGGCCTTCATGAAGGCCACCGCGCGCGGCTCGTTGGCGTAGGCGGCGTTGATCCGGATCCATGCCGAGGTCTCGCCGCCCGGGCGGAAGTAGTTGCCCGGCGCCAGCGTCACGCCGTATTCCTCGCCCAGCGTCACCAGGTCGCGTGAATCCTCGATGCCGGGTGGGCGCGCCCACAGGAAGTTGCCGCCGGACGGCTGGCAGAACACCTCCCAGCCGTTGCCGGTCAGCTGCCGCACGGCATTGGCGCAGGCCTCGCGCACGCGCAGGCGCAGCCGCTCCACATACTTGCGGTAGCCGCCGCGCTCCAGCAGCGCCGCCGTGACTGCTTCCGCGAAGTGCGAGCCGGCCACGCTGGTCAGCACCTTCACATCGACCAGGTCCTTGACCAGCGCCTTGTCGGCCACCAGGTAGCCGACCCGCAGCGAGGCCGACACCGTCTTGGAAAAGCCGCCGATGTAGATCACGTGCTCAAGCTGGTCCAGCGTGGCCAGCCGGTCGGTGAAGTGGGTCTGGAAGTCCGAGAAGATATCGTCCTCGACAAAGCGGAAGCCATGCCGGCGCGCCAGCTCCAGCAGCCGGAATGCCACCGGCGGCGCCAGTGTCGACCCGGTCGGGTTCTGCAGCACGCTGTTGGTGAAGAACAGCTTGGGCTTGTGCTGGCGCAGCAGCGCCTCGGTGGCGTCCGGGTCGGGGCCGTTGGGCGTGTGCGGCACGCCCACCAGCTGCACCCCGTGCAGCCGCAGCAGGCCGAACAGGTTGTAGTAGCCGGGATCTTCCACGAACACCGTATCGCCGGGCTTGAGCAGGTGGCGCACCACCAGGTCCAGCGCCTGGCTGGCACCGGTGGTGATCAGCACTTGCGGCAGTTCGGCGGCGATGCCCAGCTGGCGCACGCGCAGCAACACCTGGCGGCGCAGTTCCGGATGCCCCATCGGCGTGGCGTAGTGGATCACGCTGTCGATCTCGTTGCGCGAGATCGCGCGGATCGCCTGTGTCAGCCCCTCAACGTCGCGCCAGGTCTCGGGCACGAAGCCGCCGGCCAGCTTGAGCGTGCCGCTGGGGTGGTTGAACTGCTCGAGGATGTGGTCGGAAAGATCCTCGGCCAGGCTCGGATCCGACCAGCCGCACGCTGAGCGCCCCGCCAGCGGACTGTCCGCCACATAGAAGCCCGAACCCTGGCGCGAATCCAGCAGCCCCTGCGATACCAGCCGGTCATAGGCTTCGATCACCGGGAAGCGGCTGATGCCATTCTCCGCCGCCAGCTGCCGGATCGACGGCAGCTTTGCGCCAGGCCGAGCCTCGCGGTTGCCGATCCACGACTTCACGCCGTTGACGATCTGATCGGTCAGTGGAATTCCGGTAGAAGCATCTAAGATTAGTTTCATAAGGCAGGGCAGCCGGGGGAAACCGGAGGGCGCAACTGTCAGGGAAAACTACTGAACAGTTCATCGAAAACTGTTCACAACTGTACATGGGATTGTAGTGAGGGATGCGAATAATGGAAGCGTGGCGGAGACAGGCGCCGGCTCCTGTGGTCATTCGGCATCCAGGAGTCGGCACCGGACCAGACCGCCGGGCTGATGAGGAGTGCGACATGCGCGAACTACGGACTTTCGAACTGGACGAGCCCGGACAGCCAGTGAGCTGGCGCGCCGGTTACGGGCAGACCGTCTGCGCGGCGGCGGGCAAGCTGTGGGTGACGGTGGAAGGCAATCCCAACGACATCTGGCTGGAGCCGGGCGCCGAACTGCCGTTGCCGGAAGGCTACCGGGTGTGGCTGTCGGGCGATGGCGCGGGCGCGCGCTTCACGCTGGCACAGGTGCCGGCACCGTGGTCGCTGCGGCGGCTGGCGGCATGGCTGCGGGTGATGCGGCACCGGGTGGAGGAGCACAGCACGGATGCGTTCGGGGAGTGCCCCAGGATCTGGGCCTGAGCGGCCACTCACGCTTTGCCGGAACGGCCACCTGCGGGTGGCCTTTTGTTTGCCCGGGCGCTTGCGCGGCGCGTGCCGCGGGCGCCTACTCTATAGGGACAGCCCGTCCCACGCACGCCGGTCTCGGGGTTCCGCCTCATTGCTTTACGTTAACGTCAACGTCATATAATCGATCGGCCCCGACCCGGGGGCGCAGCCCGCGCGTTTGCAGCCAAGCCGGCACAGAACGGCACTTCCGGCGCACGCCGCGGTGGCAGCCAACACCAGAAACGGTGGAGACAATGACCGACCTTTCCGATGTGCATGATGTGCGCCGCGGTGCGCCCCAGCCCAAGCCCACCGCGCAAGGCCGCGGTCCGGTCAACAAGGTGCGCTTTGTCACGGCGGCGTCGCTGTTCGATGGCCATGACGCCTCGATCAACATCATGCGCCGCATCCTGCAGTCGCATGGCTGCGAGGTGGTCCACCTCGGCCACAACCGCTCGGTCGAGGAAGTGGTGACGGCGGCGCTGCAGGAAGACGCGCAGGGCATCGCGATTTCCAGCTACCAGGGCGGCCATGTCGAATACTTCAAGTACATGGTTGACCTGCTGCGCGAGAAGGGCGGCGAGCACGTGCAGGTCTTTGGCGGCGGCGGCGGCGTGATCGTGCCGGACGAGATCCGCGAGCTGCAGGCCTATGGCGTGGCGCGCATCTTCAGCCCCGAGGACGGCCAGCGCATGGGCCTGGCCGGCATGATTGCAGACATGGTGCAGCGCTGCGACATCGACCTGTCGCGCTATGCGCCGGCCACGTTGGAACCCGTTGCCGGTGGCGACCGCCGCACGCTGGCCCAGCTGATTACCGCGCTGGAGAACGGCAAGGCCGATGCGGCGCTGGTGCAGGCGATGCATGCGCAAGCGGCAGCGGCATCGAGCCCGGTGCTCGGCATCACCGGCACCGGTGGCGCCGGCAAGTCGTCACTGACCGACGAACTGATCCGCCGCTTCCGCCTCGACCAGCAGGATGCGCTATCGATCGCCGTGATCTCGATCGACCCGTCGCGGCGCAAGTCGGGCGGCGCGCTGCTGGGCGACCGCATCCGCATGAATGCGATCAACCACCCGAACATCTTCATGCGCTCGATGGCGACGCGCGAGGCGGGCTCGGAGATCTCGCAGGCGCTGCCGGACGTGATCGCCGCGTGCAAGGTGGCGGGCTTCGACCTGGTGATTGTCGAGACCTCCGGCATCGGGCAGGGCGATGCGGCCATCGTGCCGCACGTGGACCTGTCGCTCTATGTGATGACGCCCGAGTTCGGCGCGGCCAGCCAGCTCGAGAAGATCGACATGCTGGACTTTGCCGACTTCGTCGCCATCAACAAGTTCGACCGCAAGGGCGCGCAGGACGCGTGGCGCGACGTGGCCAAGCAGGTGCAGCGCAACCGCGAGCAATGGCACGGCAAGGCCGAGGACATGCCGGTCTACGGCACGCAGGCGTCGCGCTTCAATGACGATGGCGTGACCATGCTGTACCAGGGGCTGCGCGCGGCGCTGGCCGAACGCGGCCTGAAGCTGCAGCCGGGCGTGCTGCCGGCGCAGGCGGGGCGCATCTCCACCGGCCAGAATGTGATCGTGCCGCCGGCGCGCAGCCGCTACCTGGCGGAACTGGCAGACACGGTGCGCGGCTACCACCGCCGCGTGATGGAGCAGAGCCGCATTGCACGCGAGCGCCAGCAACTGCGTGAATCGAGCCGCATGCTGCAGGCCGCGCAAGGCGATGGCGCCGCGCTGGATGCGCTGGCGGCGGAGCGTGACAACGCGCTGGGCCAGGTTGAGCGCAAGCTGCTGGCGATGTGGCCGCAGATGCGCGAAGCCTACAGCGGCGACGAGTACGTAGTGAAAATCCGCGACCGGGAGATCCGCACCGGGCTGGTTACGACCACGCTGTCCGGCACCAAGGTGCGCAAGGTGGTGCTGCCGCGCTTCGAGGATGACGGCGAGGTGCTGAAGTGGCTGATGCGCGAGAACGTGCCCGGCAGCTTCCCGTACACCGCCGGCGTGTTCGCCTTCAAGCGCGAGAACGAGGACCCCACCCGCATGTTCGCCGGCGAGGGCGATGCTTTCCGCACCAACCGGCGCTTCAAGCTGGTGTCCGAAGGCATGGATGCCAAGCGCCTGTCGACCGCGTTCGACTCGGTCACGCTGTACGGCGAAGACCCGCACGTGCGCCCCGACATCTACGGCAAGGTCGGCAACTCCGGCGTGTCGATCGCCACGCTCGACGACATGAAGGTGCTGTACGACGGCTTCGACCTGACCAGCCCGAGCACCTCGGTGTCGATGACCATCAACGGCCCGGCCCCGACCATCCTGGCGATGTTCATGAACACTGCCATCGACCAGCAGCTCGACAAGTTCCGCGCCGACAACCAGCGCGAGCCCACCGCAGACGAGGAAGCGAAGATCCGCGCCTGGGTGCTGCAGAACGTGCGCGGCACGGTGCAGGCCGACATCCTCAAGGAAGACCAGGGCCAGAACACCTGCATCTTCTCCACCGAGTTCTCGCTCAAGGTGATGGGCGATATCCAGGAGTACTTTGTCCACCACCAGGTGCGCAACTTCTACTCGGTGTCGATCTCCGGCTACCACATCGCCGAGGCCGGCGCGAACCCGATCTCGCAGCTGGCGTTCACGCTGTCCAACGGCTTCACCTATGTGGAGGCGTACCTGGCGCGCGGCATGCATATCGACGATTTCGCGCCCAACCTGTCGTTCTTCTTCTCCAACGGCATGGACCCCGAGTACAGCGTGCTGGGCCGCGTGGCGCGCCGCATCTGGGCCGTGACCATGCGCGACAAGTATGGCGCCAACGAGCGCAGCCAGAAGCTGAAGTACCACATCCAGACCTCGGGCCGCTCGCTGCATGCGCAGGAGATCGATTTCAACGATATCCGCACCACGCTGCAGGCACTGATCGCGATCTATGACAACTGCAACTCGCTGCACACCAATGCCTACGACGAGGCCATCACCACGCCCACCGGCGAATCGGTGCGCCGCGCGCTGGCGATCCAGCTGATCATCAACCGCGAGTGGGGCGTGGCCAAATGCGAGAACCCCAACCAGGGCAGCTTCCTGATCGAGGAGCTGACCGACCTGGTGGAAGAGGCGGTGCTGCAGGAGTTCGAGCGCATCGCCGAGCGCGGCGGCGTGCTCGGCGCGATGGAGACCGGCTACCAGCGCGGCAAGATCCAGGAAGAGTCGCTCTACTACGAGCAGCTCAAGCACGACGGCACGCTGCCCATCATCGGCGTGAACACGTTCCGCAACCCGGACGGCGACCCGACCCCGCAGAAGCTGGAGCTGGCGCGCTCCAGCGAGGCCGAGAAGCAGAGCCAGCTCGACCGCCTGCATGCGTTCCAGCAGGCCCACGCGGCCGAGGCCCCGGCCATGCTGGCGCAGTTGCGCCAGGCGGTGATCGACAACCAGAACGTATTCGCGGTGCTGATGGACGCGGTGCGGGTTTGCTCGCTGGGGCAGATCACGCATGCGCTGTTCGAGGTGGGCGGGCAGTACCGGCGCAATATGTAGAGCCGGCGGCACCGCGCAGCAAGCAGTGCCCGATTACCGCGCAGGGCGGCCGCAGTGAAGGGCCGCCCTGCGTTACACTCGAAGGCTGTGCCGGCGGCCGCGCCACGGCAAACGTATTCGAGACAACCGCAAGCCAACGATCATGGACACCCAGTACAACCCGACCAATATCTTCGCGAAGATCCTGCGCGGCGAGCTGCCGTGCATCAAGGTCTACGAGGACGACGACACCATCGCCTTCATGGACATCATGCCGCAGGCCGACGGCCATACGCTGGTGGTGCCCAAGGAAGCCGCGGTCAACCTGTTCGACCTGTCCGAGCAGGGCGCGCAGGCCGCCATCGTCGCCACGCAGCGCGTGGCGCGCGCGGTGCGCGCGGCGTTTGCGCCCGACGGCATCTCCATCGGCCAGTTCAACGGCGCGGCCGCGGGCCAGACCGTGCCGCACGTGCATTTCCATATCGTGCCGCGCTATGCCGACAGCGCGCTGCGCGGCCATGCGCGCGAGATGCAGGATCCGGAACAGCTCAAGGGCCATGCCGAGCGCATCATCGCAGCGCTGCGCGAGCAGGGCGCCTGAGCCGCGCCTGAACCGATCAATCAGCAATCCAACCAAGCAGAGGAAGACAAGATGAGCATCAGGACAGTGGGCATCGTCGGTGCCGGCACCATGGGCAATGGCATCGCCCAGGCCTGCGCAGTGGTAGGTCTCAACGTGGTGATGGTCGACATCAGCGATGCCGCCGTGCAGAAGGGTGTTGCCACCGTGGCGGGCAGCCTGGACCGGCTGATCAAGAAGGAAAAGCTGACCGAGGCCGACAAGGCCAGCGCGCTGGCGCGCATCAAGGGCAGCACCTCGTATGACGATCTCAAGGCCACCGATATCGTGATCGAGGCCGCCACCGAGAACTACGACCTGAAGGTCAAGATCCTCAAGCAGATCGACGGCATCGTCGGCGAGAACGTGATCATCGCGTCCAACACCTCGTCGATCTCGATCACCAAGCTGGCTGCCGTGACCTCGCGCGCCGACCGCTTTATCGGCATGCACTTCTTCAACCCGGTGCCGGTGATGGCGCTGGTGGAACTGATCCGCGGCCTGCAGACCAGCGACCCCACCCACGCCGCCGTCGAGGCCCTGTCGAAGCAGCTCGGCAAGTACCCGATCACGGTCAGGAACAGCCCGGGCTTCGTCGTCAACCGCATCCTGTGCCCGATGATCAACGAGGCCTTCTGCGTGCTGGGCGAAGGCCTGGCCTCGCCGGAAGAGATCGACGAAGGCATGAAGCTGGGCTGCAACCACCCGATCGGGCCGCTGGCGCTGGCTGACATGATCGGCCTGGACACCATGCTGGCCGTGATGGAAGTGCTGTACACGGAGTTTGCCGATCCGAAGTACCGCCCGGCGATGCTGATGCGCGAGATGGTCGCTGCCGGCTACCTGGGCCGCAAGACGGGCCGCGGCGTGTACGTCTATAGCAAGTAAGCTGCCCGGCACTTGCCGCGTGGTACAGCGGCCGCCTGCGGGCGGCCGCTGCTTTTTCCGGTGCCGGTTCCGGTTGCCGCCAAATCCCGCTTACACGGCGTTATATGCCGAAACACTCCGCCGCATCCGGTAACAGGAATGCGCGGTAGAGTGCACCCATTCCCTTTACGACAAGACAAGCTCCATGGCTCACCCGATTCTCTTTGCTGCGCTGCTCGCGGGCGCAATGTCCCTGCTGGCGGCCCGTTCGGCGATGGCCCATGTGGACGTGGGCGTGCAGATCGGCGCGCCGGTTTATGCGGCGCCGGCCCCGGTCTATGTGGCACCCCCGCCGCACGTGGTGTATGCGCCGCGCCATCACGGCTGGCATGGCGACCGTTATTGGGATGGCCGTCGCTGGTATGGCCGCCATGAGTGGCGCGGCCGCCATCACCACTATCATCGGCATCATCACTATCGCCACCACGGCCATGGGCATCGCGGTCATCACGGGCATCACGGCCATCGCGGTCATCACGGCCACTGATCGCCGCACCGGCTGAGGCGCCGCCCGGCACCACCGCCCGGCCGGCGTTCAGCGCAGCAGCACCAGCCGCGGCACCGCGTCCGCGCCGCTCCAGACCACCGCGTTCTGTTCGTATTTCTCGCCGAGTGCCCGTGCATCCGCCAGCGACAGCCCCGGCACCAGGAAGCTCGGCTCGGCCGGCCAGCCGTTGCGCGGATGCTCGCCGGCGGCTTCGATTGCGCGCAACCCCATCCTTGCCACGTCCTGCGCCAGCGCCTGCTGGCGCTTTGCGTTGGCGTCGTCGTCGCAGCGCAGGCTGAACGGGTTGGCGGCGGTAATGAAGGCGCTCGCTGCCACGCCCAGCGCGCGGTGCAGCGCCGCCAGCGGGGCGCTGGGTTGGTCTACCCGCAATATCATCGGCGGGTCGCCCAGCACGCGGTAATGGGTCTCGCGATAGGCCTGCAGCGTGGCGTCGTCGATGGTGCTGGCCATGTTATTCGCCGTACTGACGCAACCCCTCCAGGTCCAGCACCTCGATCACGCCGTAGTCCACCCGCACCAGGCCCTGCTGTTCCAGCACCTTGAGCGCCTGGTTGGCGCGCTGGCGCGAGATGCCAGCGAGCAGGCCGATCTCTTCCTGCGAGATCTCCAGCGTCTTGCCGATCCCCGGATACAGGTGCTCATTGAACAGCGACGACACCGCGCGCGCCACGCGCGAATCGATGTCGAGCAGCCGCTCGTATTCCACGGCGGCGATGAACTGTCCCAGGCGTTCGTTGAACTGGGTCAGCAGGAAGCGCGTGAACGGCAGGCTGGTATCCAGCAACCACAGAAAAGTGTCGCGCGGCAGGAAGGCGATGGTCGAGCGGCGCAGCGCCATCACGTCGTACTTGCGGATTTCCGACTTGAGCACCGCGCCTTCGCCGAACCAGCCGCCGGTGGGCACGCCGGTGAAGGTGACCGACTTGCCCGAGGGCGAAACCGTGGTGATCTTGACGATGCCTTCGAGCACGCCCATCCAGTGCTCGGCCATGTCACCCTTGTGACAGACGTAGTCGCCCTGGGTGTACTCGTGCACGAACATGGCGCGGCGCACGCGCTCGCGCTGCTCGGGACTCAGGTCTGCTGCCCACACGCAGCGGTCGACAAAATCGTTCAGCATGGCCTGCAGAAGCTCCCGTAGGGATTAACCCGGAATTGTCACCGGCGTGACAACCGGGGTTGTTGGCATGGGCTATCGTACGATCACAACGGAACCGCGGGTGCCACCAGCGGCACGCCGGGGCAAGGCGAAAACGCTTTCCCGGCGGCCTGACGCAAGGCACACCGGGCTTGATGCCAGGCGGCAATTGCTGCCGGGCAAAGCAAGCCAAGTATAACGATCGGACCGGCGCTTGACACCGGGCGTGGATCCCCACGCCGGAGGGACAGGAGACAGCGATGCAGGAATCGTCGGCGACGACCTTCCCGCGATGGCTGCTGGCGCACGCCCAGCAGCGGCCGGATCATCCGGCTCACCGCGAGAAGGATCTCGGCATCTGGCAGACATACAGCTGGGCCCAGGCGGCGCAGCAGGTGAGGGCACTGGCTTGCGGGCTGGCCGCACTCGGTTTCAGGCGCGGCATGAACCTGGCGGTGGTGGGCGACAACCGCCCGCGGCTGTACTGGGCCATGACCGCGGCGCAGGCGCTGGGCGGCGTGCCGGTGCCGCTGTACCAGGACGCCATCGCCAACGAGATGGTCTACGTGCTCAACGATGCGGAGATCGAGTTCGCCATCGTCGAGGACCAGGAGCAGGTCGACAAGCTGCTGGAAGTGGAAGCGCAGCTGGCCGAGTCCGGCCGCGCCGTGCGCCACGTCATCTTTGAAGACCCGCGCGGCCTGATGGACTACGACCATCCGTCGCTGATGTCTTATGAACAGCTACAGGAACTTGGCCGCGAGTTCGACCAGGCGCACCCGGGCTTCTATGACGAGGCCATTGCCGCCGGCCAGCCCGACGACACCGCGATCATCCTCTATACCTCCGGCACCACCGGCAAGCCCAAGGGCGTATGCCATTCGCACTACGGCCTGATCGGCGCGGCGCGCAACGGCTGCGCCTTTGACAAGCTCAGCGCGGACGACGACGTGCTGTCCTACCTGCCGATGGCATGGGTGGGCGACAACCTGTTCTCGTACGCGCAGGCGATGGTGGCGGGCTTCACGGTGAACTGCCCGGAATCGCGCGAAACGGTGATGACCGACCTGCGCGAGATCGGCCCCACCTACTACTTTGCGCCGCCGCGCATCTATGAAGGGCTGCTGACGCAGGTGATGATCCGCATGGAGGATGCCGGCTGGATCAAGCGCAAGCTGTTCCACTGGGCCATGGACGTGGCGAAGCGCTGCGGCACCGATATCCTCGACGGCAAGCCGGTATCGCTCGCGGACCGCGCGCGCTACGCCCTGGGCGAAACGCTGGTCTACGGCCCGTTGCGCAATGTGCTGGGCATGAGCCGCATCCGTGTGGGCTATACCGCGGGCGAGGCGATCGGCCCGGACCTGTTCCGCTTCTACCGCTCGATCGGCGTGAACCTGAAGCAGTTCTACGGTCAGACCGAGACCTGCGCCTATGTGTGCCTGCAGCCGGACGGCAAGGTCAAGTTCGATTCAGTCGGCCCGGCCGCGCCCGGCATGGAAATCCGCATCGCCGACAACGGCGAGGTGCTGGTGCGCGGCGTGGGCCTGCTCAAGTCCTACTACAAGCGCGACGAGGCCACGCGCGAGGCCATCAACGACGAGGGCTACTTCATGACCGGCGACGCCGGCGTGATCGACGCCGACGGCCACCTGAAGATCATCGACCGCGCCAAGGACGTGGGCAAGCTGGCCGATGGCTCGATGTTCGCGCCCAAGTACATCGAGAACAAGCTCAAGTTCTTCCCGTACATCAAGGAAGCGGTGGCCTTCGGCAATGACCGCGACCAGGTCTGCGCGTTTATCAATATCGACTTCGAGGCCGTGGGCAACTGGGCCGAGCGCCGCCACCTGCCGTATGCCGGCTATGTCGACCTGGCCGCGCAGCCCGAGGTGCTGGAAATGATCGGCGAGTGCGTGAACCAGGTGAATGCCGACCTGGCCAACGACCCGATGCTGGCCGGTTCGCAGGTGGCACGCTTCCTGGTCCTGCACAAGGAACTGGATCCGGACGACGACGAGCTCACGCGCACGCGTAAGGTGCGCCGCGGCTTTATCGCCGACAAATACGGCGTGCTGGTGGACGCGCTCTATGCGGGCAAGTCCGAGCAGTTCATCGAGACGCGCGTCAAGTTTGAAGACGGACGCGAGGGCAGCGTGTCGGCCACGCTGAAGCTGGTCAATGCGAAGCGCCTGCCTGTGGCGGCGCGCGCGGCATGAGCGAGGGCAGCAAGATGACACAAGTAGCCTGGCAAGGCGCGGGGCAGCGCGAATGGGCGGGGACGGCACGCACGGATGCCAGCGGCACGGGCAGCGGCGGCGCGATCGCCCCGGCAGGCCCGATGTCTCCCGCGGGTCTGGCGGATGACAGCGGTGCGCATCCCGGCGCGCAGCGCGCGCAGCGCACCGGCGAGCAGGCGCGCACCGGCGGCGAGGTGATCCTGGACCTGCAGCATATCTCGCTGTCGTTCGGTGGGGTCAAGGCGCTGACCGATATCTCGTTCGATGTGTGCGAGCACGAGGTGCGCGCCATCATCGGCCCCAACGGCGCCGGCAAGAGTTCCATGCTCAACGTGATCAACGGCGTCTATCACCCGCAGCAGGGACGCATCGTGTTCCGCGGCGAGGAGCGCAAGCAGATGCACCCGACCGCCGCGGCGCGCCAGGGCATTGCGCGCACCTTCCAGAACATCGCGCTGTTCAAGGGCATGACGGTGCTGGACAACATCATGACCGGGCGCAACACGCAGTTCCGCACCGGGCTCTTCGCCCACGCGCTGTGGTGGGGCCCGGCGCGCAACGAGGAGATGCGCCATCGCCAGAAGGTCGAGGAAGTGATCGACTTCCTCGAGATCCAGTCGATCCGCAAGACCCCGGTGGGGCGCCTGCCGTATGGCCTGCAGAAGCGCGTCGAACTGGCGCGCGCACTCGCGGCCGAGCCCTCGATGCTGCTGCTGGACGAGCCCATGGCCGGCATGAACGTCGAAGAGAAGCAGGACATGTGCCGCTTCATCCTGGACGTGAACCGGCAGTTCGGCACCACTATCGTGCTGATCGAGCACGACATGGGCGTGGTGATGGATATCTCCGACCGCGTGGTGGTGCTCGACTACGGCAAGAAGATCGGCGACGGCACGCCGGAAGAGGTCAAGGGCAACCCTGACGTGATCAAGGCGTACCTGGGCACTTCGCACTGAGGCTCTGAACCATGACGTTCTTCTTTGAAATCCTGATCGGCGGCTTGCTCTCTGGCCTGATGTACTCGCTGGTGGCGCTGGGCTTCGTGCTGATCTACAAGGCCTCGGGCGTGTTCAACTTCGCGCAGGGTGCGATGGTGTACTTCGCCGCGCTGGCGGTGGTGGGGCTGATGGACAAGGGCCTGCCGATGTGGGCCGCGGTGATCGGCGCCTTCGTGGTGATGATCCTGGTCGGCATGAGCACCGAGCGCTTCGTGCTGCGCAAGCTGGTCAACCAGCCGCCGATCACGCTGTTCATGGCGACCATCGGGCTGTCGTTCTTCCTCGAGGGCCTGGGGCCGCTGCTGTTCGGCAATGAGGTGCGCCCGATCAACCTGGGCATCGTCGACGAGCCGATCGAGTCGATCATGACCAACTTCAACATCGTGCTGTCCAAGTTCGATATTGCGGCGGCGGCCATTGCCGGCCTGCTGGTCGGATCGCTGGCGCTGTTCTTCCAGTACACCAAGGTCGGGCGCGCGCTGCGCGCGGTCGCTGACGACCACCAGGCAGCGCTGTCGCTGGGCATCCCGCTGCAGAACATCTGGGCGATCGTGTGGGGCGTGGCGGGCTTCGTCGCGCTGGTGGCCGGCATGCTGTGGGGCTCGCGCAATGGCGTGCAGTTCGCGCTCACGCTGACCGCGCTCAAGGCGCTGCCGGTGCTGATCCTGGGCGGCTTCACCTCGGTGCCCGGCGCCATCGTCGGCGGGCTGATCATCGGCGCCTCGGAGAAGCTGGCCGAGATCTATATCCCGCCGGTGTTCCAGTCGATGTTCGGGGGCAACTTCGGCGGCATCGAAGGCTGGTTCCCGTATGTGTTTGCCTTGCTGTTTCTGCTGGTGCGGCCCGAAGGGCTGTTCGGCGAGAAACACATCGATCGCGTCTGACCGACTTCGCACAGGAGACTTGCCATGTTTTATCGTGAAGCCGGCCAGTTCAAGACCAGCTACGTCGCCGACAGCCAGATCTTCCCCATCCGCCAGGACCGCATCGGCTTTGCCGTGCTGATGGCGGTGGCCTTCGTGGCGATCCCGTTCGTCGGGTCGGAATACTGGTTCTCGGCCATCCTGATCCCGTTCCTGATTTTCTCGCTGGCGGCGCTGGGGCTGAATATCCTGACCGGCTATGCCGGCCAGCTGTCGCTCGGTACCGCGGCCTTCATGGCGGTGGGTGCCTACGCGGCCTACAACTTCCAGCTGCGCGTGGAAGGCATGCCGGTGCTGCTGACATTCGTGATGGCGGGCCTTTCCGCGGCATTGGTGGGGGTGGCCTTCGGCCTGCCGTCGCTGCGCATCAAGGGCTTCTACCTCGCGGTGGCGACGCTGGCGGCGCAGTTCTTCGTGGTGTGGGCGCTGACCAAGTTCCCCTGGTTCTCCAACAACAGCTCGTCGGGCGTGATCACGGCGCAGCGGCTGGACCTGTTCGGCTTCGCCATCGACACCCCGGTGAAGAAGTACCTGTTCGTGCTGGCCATCGTCACGGTGCTGGCGCTGGCGGCCAAGAACCTGGTGCGCTCGGCCACCGGGCGCGCATGGATGTCGGTGCGCGACATGGACGTGGCGGCCGAGGTGATCGGCATCCCGCTGATGCGCACCAAGCTGCTGGCGTTCGCGGTCAGCTCGTTCTACTGCGGCGTGGCCGGCGCGCTCTATGCGTTCTGCTACCTGGGCTCGGTCGAGCCGGACGGCTTCTCGCTGGACCTGTCGTTCCGCGTGCTGTTCATGATCATCATCGGCGGCGTGGGCAGCATCCTGGGCTCGTTCCTGGGCGCGGCCTTCATCCTGCTGCTGCCGATCTTCCTGGACAACGTGCTGCCGCCGCTGGCCGCGCTGCTGCACCTGCCATTCACCAATGCCACCGTGTCGCACATCCAGCTGATGGTGTTCGGCGGGCTGATCATCTTCTTCCTGATCGTGGAGCCGCACGGGCTGGCCCGGCTGTGGCAGATCGCCAAGGAGAAGCTGAGGCTGTGGCCGTTCCCTCATTGACGGGAGGGGTGCCTGTATTACCGCAGTTCCTGTGTGAAGTTCTGAAGCTTACGCATAACGAAACGCTCCCTTGAGGGCGATGGAGACTGTCATGACCAACCTGATTCGCAATGTGCAACGCGCCGCCCTGGTGGTCAGCGCCGCGGCGGCACTGCTGGCGCCGGCGGCGCCGGCCATGGCGCAGACCAACGAGCAGTTCGTGGCGCTGCCAAGCTACCGCGTGGGGCCGTATGGCGCCAACGGCCAGTCCTGGTATGGCGGCTTCATCGACTACCTCAACTACGTCAACCTGAAGGAAGGCGGGGTCAATGGCGTCAAGCTGTCGTGGGAAGAGTGCGAGACCGAGTACAACAACGCCAAGGGCGTGGAGTGCTATGAACGCCTGAAGTCCAAGAACGCCACCACCAAGGGCACGGCCTACCACGCCATGTCCACCGGCATCTCGTACGCGCTGGTCGACAAGACCGCCGCCGACAAGGTGCCGCTGGTGATGATGGGCTACGGCCGCACCGACGCGGTGGATGGCTCGGTGTTCCCGTACGCGTTCCCGCTGGTGACCACGTACCAGATGCAGGTCTCGGCCATCGTCAAGTACCTGGCCTCGAAGAACGGCGGCTCGCTGGCCGGCAAGAAGATCGTCTACCTGTACCACGACTCGGCCTATGGCAAGGAGCCGATCGTGGCGCTGCAGGCCGAGGCCAAGCTGGGCAAGTTCAACCTGGTGGAGATCCCGGTGGCGCACCCCGGCAACGAGCAGGGCGCGCAGTGGCTGAAGATCCGCCAGGAGAACCCCGACTACGTGATCTTCTGGGGCTGGGGCGTCATGAACCAGACCGCGCTGAAGGCCGCGCAGAAGGTCGGCTTTGCGCGCGACAAGATGATCGGCTCGTGGTGGGCCGGCTCGGAAGAAGACACGGTGCCGGCGGGTGATGCCTCCAAGGGCTATATGAGCGCCACCTGGAACGTCGCCGGCCGCAACGTGCCGCTGATCGCCGATATCGAGAAGGTGGTCTACGGTGGCGGCAAGGGCAATATGCAGGACAAGAACAAGGTGGGTTCGGTGCTGTACAACCGCGGCGTGTCGGCGGCGGTGGTGACGGTGGAAGCGGTGCGCGTGGCGCAGGCCAAGTTCGGCAAGGGCAAGCCCATGACCGGCGAGCAGATGCGCTGGGCCTTCGAGAACCTGAACCTGACCAACGCGCGCCTGCAGCAACTGGGCGCGACCGGCCTGCTGCCGGAAATCAAGACCAGCTGCGACAACCACGAGGGCTCCGGCAAGGTGAAGATCCAGCAGTGGGATGGCACCAAGTGGGTGGTGGTGTCGGACTGGATCGAGGGCAACAAGAGCCTGATCCACCCGCTGTTCAAGGCCACGGCGGCGCAGTACGCGAAGGAGAAGGGGATTACGCCGGCTTGTTCGAAGTCCTGAGGCCGCCCCAATCGCGACTGGGTTCTCCCACTCCCGCTTGCGGGAGTGGGAGAACCCAACAGGCAAGCTGGAAACCGCAACACCAACACGAGCCGCACCATGAGCCTTCTGTCCGTCAACAATATCGAAGTCATCTACGATCACGTGATCCTGGTGCTCAAGGGCGTCTCGCTCGAAGTGCCGGAGGGCAAGATCGTGGCGCTGCTCGGCGCCAACGGCGCGGGCAAGACCACCACGCTCAAGGCCATCTCCAACCTGCTGCAGGCCGAGCGCGGCGATGTCACCAAGGGCTCGATCGAATATCGCGGCGACCGCGTCGACCAGCTCACGCCCAACGACCTGGTGCGCCGCGGCGTGATCCAGGTGATGGAAGGGCGCCACTGCTTCGCGCACCTGACCATCGAGGAGAACCTGCTCACCGGCGCCTACACGCGCGGCCTGTCGCGCGGCCAGACGCGCGACGAGCTGGAAAAGATCTACGAGTACTTCCCGCGGCTGAAGACGCGCCGCAAGTCGCAGGCCGGCTATACCTCCGGCGGCGAGCAGCAGATGTGCGCGATCGGCCGGGCCATGATGGCCAAGCCCGCGATGATCCTGCTGGACGAGCCTTCGATGGGGCTGGCGCCGCAGATCGTCGAGGAGATCTTCGAGATCGTGCGCGGCCTGAATTCGCGCGAGAACGTCAGCTTCCTGCTGGCCGAGCAGAACACCATGGTGGCGCTGCGCTATGCCGACTACGGCTACATCCTGGAAAACGGCCGCGTGGTGATGGACGGCGACGCCGAGTCGCTGCGCACCAACGAGGACGTCAAGGAGTTCTACCTGGGCGTGGCCGCCAACGATGCGGACGACGGTGCCGGGCGCAAGTCGTTCCGCGATGTGAAGAGCTACCGGCGCCGCAAGCGCTGGCTGGCGTAGGCACCCGACCGATTTCATCCGGCATTGCCACCACGCGCCCAGCGGCGCGGCGGCATGCCGCATCCCATTCCCTGACGCATAGCACCATGCCAGAACACTTCGATTCGCTCGAAACCCGCGCGCCGGAAGTCCGCGAGCAGGCGCTCCTTGCCGCCCTGGCACGCCAGGTGGCCCATGCGCGCGACAACGCGCCTTACTTTGCCGAGATGCTGGGCGGCGTCGACCCGCGGCTGCTGAGCTCGCGCGCGGCGCTGGCGGCGCTGCCGGTCACGCGCAAGTCGGACCTGACCGCGCGCCAGCGCGCGCTGCCGCCGCTGGGCGGGCTCAACGCCACGCCGCTGGGCAAGCTGCGCCATGTGTTCCAGTCGCCCGGCCCGATCCATGAACCCGACGGCCATGACGCCGACTGGTGGCGCGTGGCCCGCGCCATGCATGCGGCGGGCTTCCGCGCCGGCGAGCTGGTCTACAACACCTTCTCCTACCACTTCACCCCGGCCGGCATGATGATGGAGACCGGCGCGCACCGGCTGGGCTGCTGCGTGTTCCCGGCCGGCGTCGGCCAGACCGATTCGCAGGTGCAGGCGCTGGCCAGCCTGCAGCCGACGGCCTACGCCGGCACGCCGTCGTTCCTGAAGCTGCTGCTGGAGCGCGGCGACGAGCTGGGCACGCCCTGCACCAGCCTGGCCAAGGCGCTGGTCTCGGGCGAGGCGCTGCCGCCGTCGCTGCGGGCCTGGTTCCAGGCGCGCGGCGTGCGCGTGCAGCAGATGTATGGCACCGCGGATGTCGGCCTGATTGCCTATGAGACCGAGGGCGGCGATGGCTGGGTGGTGGACGAGGGCGTGCTGGTGGAGATCGTCGAGCCTGGCGGTTCCCGGCCGATGCCCGAGGGCGAGACCGGCGAGGTGGTGGTGACGGTGCTGGGCAACGGCGACTACCCGCTGATCCGCTTCGGCACCGGCGACCTGTCGGCCATCGTGGCGGAGTCGTCGCAGCGGCCCAGCCCGTGCGGGCGCACCAATATCCGGCTCAAGGGCTGGCTGGGCCGTGCCGACCAGGCCACCAAGGTCAAGGGCATGTTCGTGCATCCCGGGCAGGTGGCGGACGTGCTGCGGCGGCATCCGGAGATCCGCGCGGCGCGGCTGGTGGTGACTGGCGACCCAGGCGCGGACGTGATGACGCTGCGCTGCGAGGCCACGCGCGAGGATGGTGACTTGCAGCGTGCGGTGGCGGAATCGCTGCGCGAAGTGATGCGGCTGCGCGGTGAAGTGGCTTTCGTTGCGGCGGGGTCGTTGCCGCAGGATGGGAAGCTGATCGAGGATGCGCGCAGCTACGATTGAGTTGGGTGGCGGCTGGCAGGATCGATTTCGTTGATACGCTGGCCCTCTCCCCCGGCCCCTCTCCCGCAGGCGGGAGAAGGGCCGGCCGGGGAGAGGGCCGGTGCGTCGACGGAGTGACGCGCTTCAATACGCCCGCATCCTCAAGACTTTCCCTCCTCCACCGGCCGCGTCGGCAGCCTGACCATCCAGACACTCACCCCCACCGCGCAAGCCAGCAACGCCGCGGAGGCAATCGGCCGCGCGCGCAGCATCCACGCGGTCGTCCCCATCGACGCCCACATCATCGACAACGCCAGGCACTTGGCCCGGAAGGGAATGCTGCGATGGCGCTGCCAGTCGCTGACCAGCGGCCCGAAGCGCGGATGTCCCAGCAGCCATTCATGGAAGCGCCGGGACCCCCGCGCGAAGCATGCCGCGGCCAGCAGCACGAATGGCGTGGTCGGCAGCACCGGCAGGAAGATGCCGATCACCCCCAGCAGCAGGAAGACCGCGCCCAGCACCACCCACATGGCGCGCAGCGCCTGCTGCCGGCGGCTCAGCGTGGCGTCGGAATCGGGCGGGGTGGTGGAGCTTGGACCAGGCAATGGTTGAATGAAGGGCCGCAATAGCGGCCCGGTGAAAACTTCGGTTAGCGCGCGATACCCAGGCGCGCCTTGGCGGCATCGTACTCCGCTTTCATGCGCGCGACGATTTCGCCGGCGGTGGGGATGTCGTGGATCTGGCCCACGCCCTGGCCGGCGCCCCAGACGTCCTTCCACGCCTTGGCCTTGGAGGCGCCGCTGGAGAAGTCCATCTTGCTCTTGTCGGCCACCGGCAGGTTGTCCGGATCCAGCCCCACGTTGCTGATGCTTTCGCGGATGTAATTGCCGTGCACGCCGGTGAACAGGTTGGTGTAGATGATATCGGCGGCGGCCGAGCTGGTGATCGACTGCTTGTACGATTCGGCAGCGTGGGCCTCCTGCGAGGCGATAAAGCGCGTGCCGACGTAGGCAAAGTCCGCGCCCATGGCCTGCGCGGCCAGCACCGCCTCGCCGGTGGCGATCGAGCCCGACAGCGCGATCGGGCCGTCGAAGATCTTGCGCACCTCGCCCACCAGCGCGAACGGCGACAGCATGCCGGCATGGCCGCCGGCGCCGGCCGCCACCAGGATCAGGCCGTCGACGCCGGCCTCGATCGCCTTTTCGGCATGGCGCATGCTGATCACGTCGTGCAGCACGATGCCGCCATAGCTGTGCACCGCGTCGATCATTTCCTTGACCGGTGCGCGCAGAGAGGTGATGAAGATCGGCACCTTGTGGTCCACGCACACCTTTACGTCATGTTCCAGCCGCGCGTTCGACGTATGCACGATCTGGTTGACCGCGACCGGGCCCACCTGCGCGCCCGGGTTGGCGGCCTTGAAGGTGGCCAGCTCGCCTTCGATCTGGGTGAGCCACTCGTCGAGCAGCTCCGCCGGGCGCGCATTGAGCGCCGGGAACGAGCCGACGATGCCGGCCTTGCACTGCGCCAGCACCAGCTCCGGGTAGCTGACGATGAACATGGGCGAGGCGATGACGGGCAGGGCCAGGTTCTGCAGGGCCTGGGGCAGTTGCTTGGCGGCGGGCATGGTGTCTCCTGAACTACTGACGGGCACGTTGCAGGTGCCCTAAATGAACGGTCGTTCGATTATAGGGAGTTTCAGCGCGGTCACGTTAGAAGCCCCAGTCTATGCCGGTCCGGTCACCTCGTCGAACTACCCGGCCGGAAGGGTCAGTTCCGCCAGCGCGCCGCCGCCGGGGCGGTTGGCCAGCGTGACATCGCCATCATGCAACGTTGCCACCTCGCGTGCAAAGCACAGGCCCAGGCCGGTGCTCTTGTCCGCACCGTGCGGGCGCGGCAGCGAGTAGAAGCGCTCGAACACGCGCGGCAGGGCGTAGTCGGGGATGCCCGGGCCCTGGTCGGCGACGGCGATGGCCAGCGCGCCGCCGCGGCGCTCCAGCCGCACCGTGACTTCGCTGTCCGGCGGGGCGAAGTCGATGGCGTTCTCCAGCAGGTTGGCGATGGCCTGGCGCAGCAGGAACGGATCGCCGGCAACCAGGTCCGGGCTGGCGTCGGCGGCCAGCCGCAGCGTCACGCCGCGCTGGCGCGCGCGCGGTTCCAGTTCGCTGCCCAGTTGCGCCAGCAGCGGGGCCAGCCGCACCGGCTCGCGCACTTCCAGGCGCTGGCGCTGCTCCACATCGGCCAGTGCCAGCAGCTTGCGGATCATGGTTTCAAGCCGGCCCGACTGGGCCCGGATATTGGCGATGAAGCGCTGGCGGTCCGCCGCCGGCATCTCTTCCTGCAGCAGCTCGGCGGCGCCGCCGATCGCGGCCAGCGGGCTCTTCATCTCATGGGTCAGCGTGTGGATGTAGTGCTCGACATACTGCTTGTCTTCCAGCCGCTCGCGCATGCCCTGCACCGCGCGGCCCAACTCGGCCAGCTCGCTGCCGCCGCGCAGCGGCATCTCGGCGCGCTCGCCGGCCGCCACCGCGCGCGCATACCCGCGCAGCCGGCTCAGTCCATGCGCCAGCCACAGCGTGCAGGCCAGCCCGATCACGCAGGCAGCGCCGATCAGCAGACCGCCGTAGAGCAGGATCTTGCGCTGGCTGCGCTCGATAAACGGCGCCATCGCCGCATTGGGCTTGGCCACGGTCAGCACGCCGATGATGCGCTCGCCGTCCGCGTCGCGTATTGGCGCGGCCACGTGCATCACGGTGCTGGCCTCGTCGTCGGGGTCGGTGCGCGTGCTGCGTGCGCCGTACTTGCCGCGCAGCGTCAGGTAGACATCGTTCCAGCGCGAATAGTCGCGGCCCACGTCAGTACCGGTGGAGTCAAAGCGCACGATGCCGTTGGCATCGGTCACGTAGACGCGGTAGCCGATGCTGTCCTTGTGCAGGCCCGACACATCGGCATTCACCGGCACATCGCGCAGCGCCGCCATGTGCCGCGCGAAATCGCCGTCGGCAATGCGGCCGGCCTTCATGTCGTCGGCGGCAAGCGCCGCGAGCACGTGCGCGGTGTCGATCAGCGTGTCTTCCATGGCCTGGCGCACGCCGGGCTTGACCTCCTGCACGAACACGCGCAGCGTCAGCACCGTGGCCAGTCCCACGATCAGGAAGAAGCCGAAGAAGATGCGCAGGCCGATATGCATGGCGTGCGCTCAGGGTTCCAGCGAATAGCCCATGCCGCGATGGGTGCGGATGCGCTCGGCGCCGTCGGCGGAAGCCTCCCGCAGCTTGGCGCGCAGGGTCTTGATATGGGTGTCGACGGTGCGGTCGCTGGTGTCGAGTGCATCTTCCCAGACGCACTCCATCAGCTGCGCGCGCGAGTAGATGCGGCCCGGATGTGTCACCAGCCAGGCCAGCAGCAGGTACTCGTAGCGGGTCAGTTCCAGCCAGCGGCCGCGGTAGGCCAGGCGCGCGCCGTCCTTGTCGTGCGTGAAACCGGCGACCTCGTCGCCCTTCGCCGCCGCTGCACCGCCGCCGCGCGCCCGGCGCAGGATGGCGCGCACGCGCGCGGCCAGCTCGCGCGGCGAGAAGGGCTTGACCACGTAGTCGTCGGCGCCGATCTCCAGCCCGACGATGCGGTCGATCTCTTCATGGCGCGCGGTCAGGAAGACCACCGGCACATCGCAGAAGGTGCGCAGCGTGCGGCAGACCTCGAAGCCGCTCAGATCCGGCAGGCCCACGTCCAGGATCACCAGGTCGGCCGGGTCGGCGCGCATGCGCTCGAGCGCGGCGCCGCCGAGCGTGCAGTGCTCGGCCAGCATGCCGTCGGTGCGCAAGGCATAGAGGATGGTGTCGGCGATGGCCTGCTCGTCTTCCACCACCAGGATCCGCGGTTGTTCCATGCCCGGCATTTTAGTCCACTGAATCACAGAAATCGGTCGGCGCCTGCCATGTCATGCGGGCGCATCGCGTCGTTGCAAATGCTCGCAATAGCCGTGCTATTGCTGCGCTTTGCGTCTAGCGCTGCATCCCGCATGACATGTCCTTCGCCTCCCATTTCAGTGATTCAGTGGACCAGCCGGTCAGGCGCTGGTGGCTGCGCGCGGCGGCGGCGCGGGATCCTCGCCTCGGCGCTTGTGGAAATAGATCTGCTCCGCCGCCCAGCGCAGCGGCGGCGAGTACAGCATCAGGTCGAAGGGCCAGTCGCACTGGAAGCGGTCGAACATCCAGCGCAGCGCACGCTTGGCGCGAAAGCACGGCGCACTGGCGGTGGCGACGGCCTCCGGGGCCGGGCCGCCGCGCAGCAGGTGCGCGGCCACGGCCTGGCCGACCGACTCGCCATGGGCAAAGGCATAGTGGATGCCGCCTGCGGTGACCGGCGACACGATGCCGGCGGCATCCCCGGTCAGGATCACGCCGTCGCGCGCCAGCGGGAAGGCCGGGCCGCCGCATGGGATCAGCCCCGCGCGCGTCGCCGCAGGCTGCGCCAGCTGCGGCAGGCCGGCGCGCTCGCGCACATGCGCCAGCAGCCCGTCCAGGTCTGGCGCGCGGCCGTGCCGAGGCAGGTAGCGCAGCGCCAGGCCGGCCTGCACGCCGATGGGGTTCTGCGCGATCCAGCCGATATAGCCGGGCGCGAAGCGCCGGGTGATGAAGCAGTGCAACGCGCCCGGCTCGGGCAGCGCCAGTCCCGGGAACTCGTACTCCACGCCATACAGGAAGCTGTGCACGCGCCCCAGCCCGGCACACTGGGCCACGCGCGACTTCGCGCCATCCGCGCCGACCAGATAGCGCGTATTGCCCACGCCGGTCACATGCCAGCCGCCGTTGCGCGGCACCGCGCCCACGAACGCCTGGCCCAGGCGCAGTTCGACCCGGTGACGCACCAGTTCGGCGGCCATCCAGCGCATCAGCCGCGGCGTATCGGTGGTGTGGAAGTAATAGCCGGGCGCGCTCAGGTCGATGCTGCGCAGCCTGGGCGAGTACAGCCGCACCTGCTCCACGCGGTGCACGCAATCGGCCGGTGCGCGGCCCAGCCAGGTCTGTTCGATGGCTTCCTTGACCAGGATGCCGGTGGTGTGGAGCTTGTCGCCCGGATCGGTCTTGCGTTCCAGCACCAGCACGCGCAGGCCGGCGCGCGCCGCGGCCAGGGCGCAGGCGGCGCCGGCAAAGCTGGCGCCGGCGATGACGATGTCGTAGTCGAAAGAGGGCATGGCAGTTCCCGGAGATGGCAGGGCTCCAGTCTGGCCAGCGGGGGTGAGGGGAATGTGTGGCGAGTGTGAAGTGGCGGGGCGGGGTGAACAACCCCAAAAAAACGCCCCGCATACGCGGGGCCGTCAATTACCACGAAGATTGATACACACGGCGGGCACCTGCCAATGCCGCAGCCGCCATTGAAGAATAGGCCGCCAATGTGACGGCGGCATGGCAGCGCAATGAAGGCAGCATGACATCACAGCCCGTAGCGCTTGATCTTGTCATAGAGCGTGGCCTTGCCGACTTGCAGCAAGTCCGCCGCCTGGCTGACCGCGCCGCCGGTGCGTGCCAGTGCATCCGCAATCACCGCGCGCTCGAAGTGCTCCATCCGCTCTCGCAGCGGCGCGGTTTCATCGGGGCCCGCGGCCTGCGCACCTGCCTGCCCGCCCTCCGGCACGCCCAGCACCATCCGATCCGCCGCATTGCGCAGCTCGCGCACATTGCCCGGCCACGGACGCTGGGCCAGTGCCTGGCGTTGCGCCTCGGACAGGAGCGGCGCCGGCCGCTGGTAGCGCACCGCGGACACCAGCGAGAAATGCTCGAACAGCGGCACGATGTCCTCGCGCCGCTCGCGCAGCGGCGGCAGCGCGATGGTGACCACGTTGAGCCGGTAATACAGGTCCTCGCGGAAGCTGCCCTGTGCCACCAGCGCATCCATGTCGCCCTTGGCCGCGGCGACGATGCGCACATCGATCTTCACCGAGGCATTCGAACCCAGCCGCTCCAGCGAGCCTTCCTGCAGTACCCGCAGCAGCTTGACCTGCAGCGCCAGCGGCATGCTCTCGATCTCGTCGAGGAAGAGCGTGCCGCCCGAGGCATGTTCGAGCTTGCCGATGCGGCGCTTGCCGGCACCGGTGAAGGCGCCGGCCTCGTGGCCGAACATCTCGCTCTCGAAGATGGCCTCGGGCACCGCGCCGCAGTTCAGCGCGATGAACGGGCCTTCGGCGCGGCCGGACAGCGCATGCAGGCTGCGCGCCACCAGTTCCTTGCCGGTGCCGGTCTCGCCGTTGATCATCACCGGCACGTCGGTGGGCGCGACATTGGCCACCAGCGCGCGCACCTGCCCGATCGCGGGCGAGCGGCCGATGATGCGCGTGCCCGCCGCGGGGCCGGCCAGTTCGCGGCGCAGCGCCTGGTTTTCCAGTTCCAGCGCGCGGCGTTCCAGCGCGCGGCGCACGGTGTCGGTGAGGCGGTCGGCGCCGAAGGGTTTTTCGATGAAGTCGTAGGCGCCTTCGCGCATGGCCTGCACGGCCATGGTGATGTCGCCGTGGCCGGTCACCAGGATCACCGGCACGCCCGGCGCGGCGTTGCGGCAGTGCTGCAGCAGGTCCAGCCCGCTGGCGCCGGGCAGGCGCACGTCGGTCACCACCACGCCGGCAAAGGCGCCGTGCAGGTGCGGGATCGCGGCCTCGGCTGAGGCCAGCGCCAGCACCGCGAAGCCGGCCAGCTCCAGGCTCTGCGCGGTGGCCTGGCGCACCAGCGGCTCGTCTTCGACAAACAGGACACGCAGACCGTCTTGCATGGCAATACTCATTGAGAGGCGGAAACCGATGGCGCCGGATCGATGGCGGGCGCGCGCGCCAGCACCAGCGTGAACTGCGCGCCGCCGCCGGGCAGGTTGGCCACGCTCAGCTGGCCGCCGAACTCGCGCACGATCGACGACGAGATTGCCAGCCCCAGCCCCAGGCCCTGCCCGGTTTCCTTGGTGGTGAAGAAGGGTTCGAACAGGCGCGGCAGCGCTTGCGGCGCGATGCCGGTGCCGTTGTCGCGCACGACGATGGTGACGGCGTGATCCTCTGCCTGCATGTCGAGATCGATCTGTCCCTGCGTCGGCGCGGCCGCAGCAATCGCATCGAGCGCATTGCCGAGCAGGTTCAGCAGCACTTGCTCCAGCTTCAGCTCGTCGGCGCGCACGGCCAGCCCGGGCAGGGCGTCCAGGCCGGTGACGTTGACGGTGACCGCGCCAAGGCGCGGTGCCAGCAGCGCCAGCACGTGATCGACCGCCGCGCGCAGCGCGACCGGCCGGTGCACCGGGCGCGCCTTGCCGGCGAACAGCTTGAGTTGGCCGGTGATCTTGCCCATGCGCTCGGTCAGGTCGGCAATGGCGGTCAGGTTGCCTTCGGCCGCGGCCAGCTGGCCGCGCTCCAGCAGCACGCGGGTGTTGTCCGAGAACGTGCGCAGCGCCGCCAGCGGCTGGTTCAGCTCATGCGTGATGCCGGCCGCCATCTGCCCCAGCGCGGCCAGCTTGCTGGCCTGCACCAGTTCGTCCTGGGCCGCGCGCAGCTCGCTTTCAGCACGGGTACGCTCGGCCACTTCGTCTTCCAGCTTTTCATTGATCGCCATCAGGTCGGCGGTGCGGGCCTCGACGCGGCGCTCCAGCTGGTCGTAGGCGGCCTCCAGCAGGCGGCGGCTGTACTGCATGTCGCGCGCGCGCTGGCGGCGCTGGCGCCAGTTGACCAGCAGCAGGCAGATGCAGGCATAGGCAAGCGCCGCCGCCACGGTGGCGTTGCGCGCATTGGCCAGCACCGGCTCCAGCGGCGCCATCACCTGCATGGTCCAGCCAGCCGGGCCGACCGTGCGGTCCAGTTCCAGGTAGCGGACGGCGCGTTCGGCGCCGTCCGGGGCAAAGGTGGTCTTGCTGGCGGGCGATTCGTCGCGCACGCGCACCAGCCGCGCGCCGTCGGCCAGCGTGGTGTCCGCCAGCCAGCGCGTGACCGGCGAGGTCAGCGGCTTCAGCGGCAGCGGCGTCACCGCGCGGCCGTGGTACTGGCGGGTCTTTTCCATGTCGGCCTGCAGCGCCGGCGGCAGCGGGCGCAGGGTGCGGTACTGCCAGGCCGATACCGACGACAGGAAGATCACGCCATGGTCGTCGCTGACCATCAGCGGCTCGGCGCCGCTGCCGGCGCGCTGGAACCACTCCAGGTTGAGCTTGACGACGGTCACGCCGATGACCTTGCCGCCGGACTCGACCGGCTGCGCGAGGTAGTAGCCGGGCTCGTCGCTGGTGATGCCGATGGCATAGAAGCGCCCCATCTTGCCGCCCGCGGCGGTCTGGAAGTAGGGGCGGAAGCGGTAGTCGGTGCCGACAAAGCTGCCGGGCTGGCCGTGGTTGCTGGCCGCCAGCGCAATGCCGTTGGCGGCGATCACATAAGTGGCCGAGGCATGCGCGCGGCGGTTGACCTCCGCCAGGTACTGGTTGGCGGCGGCCACGCGTTGCGGGTCGTTGGGGGAGTCCAGCAGCCCGCGCACGAAGGGGTGCAGCGAGACCAGCGCGGGCAGGAATTCGTAGCGGTCGAGGGTGCTTTCCAGCGTGGCGGCGTAGCGGTCGGCGCGCGTGGCCGTGCTTTGCTGCAGGCTGGCCAGGCCGCGCTGGACCGAGACCAGCCAGGTCAGCACGCACAGCAGCAGGAGACCGGCGGCCAGCGCCACGGCAAAGCCCCACCACCGCCCGCTGCCGGCGTCCGGCGCGTGGGCCGGACGGGTGGCGGCGGGGTCATGCACGGCGAGAAAATCGTCTGAGTGGGTCATCGGCGCGCGCGGGGGCTGTCGCGCCGATGATACCCGCTGGCGGGCGGCCGGGGCAGCCGTCCGCGCAGCGGTGGTGGCGCCCTCAGCGGACGCCCTGGCCCACGTCGGCAAGATCCGCCACATCGCCGCTGCCGCCGTTCAGCACGCTGGCCAGGCGCTTGCGGTCAAGCTCGCGCTCCCACGCAGAGACCACCACCGTGGCCACGCCGTTGCCGATGATGTTGGTCAGCGCGCGGCACTCGCTCATGAAGCGGTCGATGCCGAGGATCAGCACCATGCCCGCCACCGGGATGGCCGGCACCACCGCCAGCGTCGCGGCCAGCGTGATGAAGCCCGAGCCGGTCACGCCGCTGGCGCCCTTGGAGGTGATCATCGCCACCGCCAGGATGGTCAGCTGCTGCATCAGCGTCAGTTCGATGCCGGTGGCCTGCGCGATGAAGATCACCGCCATCGTCATGTAGATGTTGGTGCCATCCAGGTTGAACGAATAGCCGGTGGGCACCACCAGTCCCACCACCGAGCGCGAGCAGCCGAGCTTTTCCAGCTTCTCCATCATGTGCGGCAGCGCCGCTTCCGACGAGCTGGTGCCCAGCACGATCAGCAGCTCTTCCTTGATGTACGAGATAAAGCGCACGATGCTGAAGCCGGTCATGCGTGCGATCGTGCCCAGCACCACCAGCACGAAGATGATGGCGGTGAAGTAGAAGGTGCCGATCAGCTTGAGCAGCGGCACCAGCGAGCCCAGGCCGTACTTGCCGATGGTGAACGCCATCGCGCCGAAGGCGCCGATCGGGGCCACCTTGGTGATCACGTGGACGATGTGGAAGAACACCTTGGAGACCTGCTCGATCAGCTGCACCACGATGCGCGCGCGCTCGCCGAGCACGGCCAGCGCGGCGCCGAAGAACAGCGACACCAGCAGGATCTGCAGGATGTCGCCGTTGGCGAAGGCGCTGAAGACCGTGTCCGGGATGATGTGCATCAGGAACTCGATCGTGCTCTGGCCGTGCGCCTTGGACACGTACTGGGCGATCGCCTTGGTGTCCAGCGTGGCCGGGTCGATGTTGAAGCCCACGCCCGGCTTGAGCAGGTGCGCGGCGCCCAGCCCGATCAGCAATGCGAAGGTCGACACCACCTCGAAGTACAGCAGCGCCTTGCCGCCGACGCGGCCGACCTTCTTCATGTCGCTCATGCCGGCGATGCCGGTCACCACGGTGCAGAAGATGATCGGGCCGATGATCATCTTGATCAGCTTGATAAAGCCATCGCCGAGCGGCTTCATGGCCACGCCGGTGTCGGGCCAGTAGTGGCCGAGCAGGATGCCGACGCAGATGGCGAACAGGACCTGCACGTACAGGATCTTGTAGAAGGGTTTTCTCATGATGTCGTCCTCGGTGTTGACCGTACCCGGGCGCTATCGCGCGGGCCGCGCGCCGTCACGGTTGCGGCGCGTTCAGGGACGGGAATTCGCAACCGCCGTGCCAGTCAAACCGGCATTGCTAACTGGTTGATTCACAAGGAAACGCCGGCCAGGCAGGGGCGCGCGACCTCCGGGATTCCGGAAATCCGGACGGCGCGACTCCGGGGTTTCGGAATGCCGGATGTATTGCAGGTGCGCGAAGCGCCACCCGACGGGGGCCGGCGGCAACTTCGGCCGCCGTGCCAGGGCGCCGCCATCGCGGCCATGCCGCCGCGACACCGTATAATTCCGAGCTTCCGTTCAATGCCGTCCGGGCCGTGCCGCCGTCCGGGGCCGCCTTCTCACACCGTACGCATGAGCAGCTACTACCAGCACCACGTCTTCTTCTGCCTGAACCAGCGCGAGGCCGGCGAGAACTGCTGCGCCAACCACAACGCCCAGGCGATGCAGGAGTACGCCAAGAAGCGTTGCAAGGAACTGGGCATCGCCGGCGGCGAAGGCCGGGTGCGCATCAACAAGGCAGGCTGCCTGAACCGTTGTGAACTCGGCCCGGTGCTGGTGGTCTACCCCGAGGCCATCTGGTACACCTTTGTCGACGAGCACGACATCGATGAAATCATCGACAGCCACCTGATGAAGGGCAAGCCTGTCGAACGGCTGATGGTGGACCGCTGAACCAACCGAAGCCGGCGCATGCCGGCTTGTTGCTTCCCTGTTTTGCCGCTTTGCTGTATTGCCCCGCCGCCCGCCAGCCGGACGGTTTTTTCATTTTTGCCCGGGCTTCCCGCCGGGCGCTGGCTTCACCGCCATCCTGACCGCCATCATGAACGCGCATACCCAGGTACTTTCCATCGCCGGTCCCGCCGGTGCGATCGATCTCTCGGTAGACCTGCCGCAAGGTGAGCCGCGCGGCCTGGCGCTGGTAGCGCATCCGCATCCGCTGTTCGGCGGCACCAAGGACAACAAGGTCGCGCAGACGCTGGCGCGCAGCTTCGTGCAACTGGGCTATGCCACGGTGCGCCCCAACTTCCGCGGCGTCGGCGGCAGCGCCGGCGAGCATGACAACGGCATCGCCGAGCAGGACGACCTGCTGGCCGTGGTGGCCTGGATGCGCCAGCAGAGCGCGTGGTCGGCACAGGCCGCAACGCTGCCGCTGGCCATGGGCGGGTTCTCGTTCGGCAGCTTCGTCACCACCCACGTGGCGCGCCGCCTGGCCGAGGCCGGCACGCCCGCGCAGCGCCTGGTGCTGGTGGGCACCGCCGCCAGCCGCTGGCAGGTGGCCGAGGTGCCGGCCGACACCATCGTGATCCATGGCGAACAGGACGACACCGTGCCGCTGGCCAGCGTGTTCGACTGGGCCCGCCCGCAGGAGCTGCCGGTGATCGTGATCCCCGGCGCCGACCATTTCTTTCACCGCAAGCTGCATCTGATCAAGCAGCTCGTCGTCAATGCGTGGGACCGGTGAGGCCGGCACGCCGCCACCCGGACCATCCCCGCGCCACCTTCTTACTGTCGGAAAACAGAAACATGCTGAATAGAGCCACGACACGCCTTTCGTCCGCTTTTGCTCCCGCTGCCATTGCCGCCGCCATCGCGCTGGCCGCCGCGCCTGCCGCCGTCCTGGCGCAGGGCGTGCCGATGCCGCAAGTCGCAGCCAAGTCGTGGATGCTGTATGACGTGACCAGCGGCCAGGCCCTGGCGTCGCAGAATGCCGACGCGCGCATCGAGCCGGCCTCGCTGACCAAGCTGATGACCGCCTACCTGGCGTTCGAGGCACTCAAGGAAAAGCGCCTGACGCTGGACCAGGCGGTGGTGCCGACCAGCGTGGTGCTCAAGGTCAAAAGCGACGAGTCGCGCATGTTCATCGAGCCCAACAAGCCGGTCACCGTGCAGGACCTGCTGCTGGGCCTGATCGTGCAGTCGGGCAACGACGCCGCGCTGGCGCTGGCCGAAGCCGTGGGTGGCTCGGAAGAGGGCTTCGTCGCGATGATGAACCGCGAGGCCCAGCGCATGGGCATGAAGAACACCCACTTCACCAACACCGACGGCATTCCCGACCCGAACCACTACACCACCGCGGTCGACCTGGCCACGCTGACCACGCGCCTGATCAAGGACTTCCCCGAGTACTACGCCATGTACTCGCAGAAGGAGTTCACCTATAACAAGATCAGGCAGCCCAACCGCAACCGCCTGCTGTACATCGACCCGACCGTGGACGGCGTCAAGACCGGCCACACCAAGTCTGCCGGCTACTGCCTGATCTCGTCGGCCAAGCGGCCGCTGGCCAACGTCCCGGACGGCTCGCGCCGCCTGATCTCGATCGTGATCGGCACCACCACCGAACAGGTGCGCACCCAGGAAAGCCTGAAGATCCTCAACTACGGCTTCCAGTTCTTCGACACGCTGCGCCTGTACGACAAGGGCCAGGTGCTGGCCACGCCGGACATCTACAAGGGCAAGAGCGGCACGGTCAAGATCGGCGTGCAGAACGAGACCTTCGTCACCGTGCCCAAGGGCACCGGCGGACGCCTCAAGCCGGTGCTGGAGCGCCAGGAACTGCTGATCGCGCCGATCTCGGCAGGCCAGCAGGTGGGCATGGTCAAGCTGATGGACGGCACCAACAAGGTGGCGGAGTTCCCGGTGGTGGCGCTGGAAGAAGTGCCCGAGGCCGGCTTCTTCGGCCGCCTGTGGGACACCATCCGCCTGTGGTTCAAGCGCAAGTGACCTGAATGCGCGTAAGCCGGCGCGCCATGCGGCGCGCCGGTTTCGTGCCGGAGAATCCGACATGACAACCGACAACCAAGGCAGCAACAAGCCGGGCGACATTCCGCCGGAGCAGTCGCTGATCGAATACCCCAGCCACTTTCCCATCAAGGTGATGGGTGCGATGCAGGACGGCTTTGCCGAGGCCATCGTCACGCTGGTGCAGGAGTTCGATCCCGACTTCCACGCCGGCAAGATGGAAATGCGTCCCTCCAGCGGCGGCAACTACCTGGGCCTGACCGTGACGGTGTGGGTCACCAGCCGCGAGCAGCTCGATGATTTGTATCGGGCGTTGACTTCGCATCCGATGGTGAAGGTCGTCCTCTAAGGCGGCTTTCCCGCATTGTTTTCTCCCCTCTCCCGCGCGCGGGAGAGGGGCCGGGGGTGAGGGCAGGCGCTGGCATACCGACACGCGCCACTACGTTGACGCTCCCGCCCTCTCCCCCAACCCCTCTCCCGCCGTGCGGGAGAGGGGAGCCCGACCGCTGCGTGGGAAGTGTTTCCGCAGCGGCATGCATTCTCCCTGATCGACATGAACACCATCACCCTGAAACCCGGCAAGGAAAAATCCCTGCTGCGCCGCCACCCGTGGATCTACGCCACCGGCATTGCCACGACCGAAGGGCGCTGCGAGCCGGGCGCGACCGTGATCGTGCGCGCCGCCGACGGCCGCTTCCTGGCCAAGGCCGCCTACAGCCCCGAGTCGCAGATCCGCGCGCGCGCGTGGACCTTCGATGAAAACGAGCCGGTCGACCACGCCCTGTTCAAGCGCCGCGTGGCCGCGGCCATTGCCTACCGGCGCCAATGGGTGAAGGACAGCGACGCAGTGCGGCTGATCTTCGGCGAATCCGACCGGCTGCCCGGCCTGATCGTCGATTACTACGGCAACGGTGATAAGGGCCAGCTGGTGTGCCAGTTCAATTCGGCCGGCGTGGAACACTGGAAGACCGCGATCGTGCAGGCACTGGTCAAGGAAACCGGCTGCCCCAACGTCTATGAGCGTTCCGACGCCGCCGTGCGCCAGCGCGAAGGCCTGGAGCTGGTGACGGGCGTGCTGGCCGGCGCCGAGCCGGATCCGGCGCTGTCGGTCACAGAACACGGCGTGCGCTACTACGTCGACGTGCGCAATGGCCACAAGACCGGCTTCTATGTCGACCAGCGCGACAACCGCAAGCTGGTGGGCGACCTGGCCGCCGGGCGCGAGGTGCTGAACTGCTTCTGCTATACCGGCGGCTTCTCGCTGGCCGCGCTGCGCGGCGGCGCGAAAGCGGTGACGTCGATCGATTCGTCGGGCGAGGCGCTAAAGATCGCGGCGGGCAACGTGACGCTGAACGGCTTCGACCCGGAGCGCGCGGCGTGGCTAGACGCCGACGTGTTCAAGACGCTGCGCGAATTCCGCGCCGAAGGGCGTCAGTTCGACCTGATCGTGCTGGACCCGCCCAAGTTCGCGCCGTCGGCGCAGCATATCGACCGTGCCGCGCGTGCGTACAAGGAGATCAACCTGGTCGGCACGCAGCTGCTGCGGCCGGGCGGTCTGCTGTTCACGTATTCGTGCTCGGGCGCGATCAGCATGGAACTCTTCCAGAAGATCGTGGCAGGCGCGGTGACCGATGCGCGGGCGGATGCGCGCATCCTGCGCAGGCTGTCGGCTGGCACCGATCACCCGATGCTGGCAGCCTTCCCGGAAGGGGAGTATCTGAAGGGGTTGTTGTTGGAGCGGGTGGGGTAAGGCCGGATCAACGAGCGGCTGTGGCGTTGGCCGGCCGCTTGTTTTCTCCCCTCTCCCGCGCGCGGGAGAGGGGAGCACGGCGAGAGAAATCTGACCCTCACCGCCACATATTCCGCATCCGGCTGGCCAGGTCCACCGGCGCCAACGCCGGTTTCACTGACCCTTCGCCAGGCATCGGCGGCGGCGGCCATGACCGGCTGTGGAAATTCGGCATCACGCGATTCGGGATGAATCGCGTACGCGACGCATACACATGCCGGTCGCCAAATCCCACCTGCTGGTGCACGTAGAACCGCTGCGGCACGATGACGTCCAGATGGTCCTTGGCCCGCGTCATCGCCACATACAGCAGGCGCCGCTCTTCCTCGATCTCCTCGGTCGTGCCCGTCGCCAGATCGCTCGGCATGCACCCGTCCACGGCGTTCAACACATACACTGCCTTCCACTCCTGCCCCTTGGCCGAATGGATGGTCGACAGGATCAGGTAGTCCTCGTCGCGCGAGGGCACGCCGGATTCATCGCTGGAGGCGCTGGGCGGGTCCAGTGTCAGCTCGGTCAGGAAGCGCTCGCGCGCCCCATAGGTGGCGGCGATGCGCTCCAGCTGCTGCAGGTCGGCCTGGCGCGCGGCGGCGTCGTCGTGCAGGCGCTCCAGGTGCGGCGCGTACCAGGCCAGCACCTGCTCGAATTCCGACGGCCACGGCGAGGTGGGCGCCATCAGCGCGCGCGCCAGTGCCAGCAGGTCGGCCCAGGCGGGTGCGGCGGCCGGCGGCGGCTCGAATTCCTCCAGCGAGAACAAGGGCTCGGTGGCCAGCGCCATCGCATCGAGCACGCGCGCCGCGGTCTTGGGGCCGATGCCGGGCAGCAGCTGCAGCGTGCGGAAGCCCGCCATGCGGTCGCGCGGGTTTTCCAGCCAGCGCACCACCGCCAGCACGTCCTTGACGTGGGTCGATTCCAGGAATTTCAGCCCGCCGAACTTCACGAACGGGATATTGCGCCGGGCCAGCTCGATCTCTACCTGCGCGCTGTGGTCGGCGGCGCGGAACAGCACCGCCTGTGCCATCAGCGTCAGGCCCGCCTCGCGCCGTGCCAGCACCTGCTCGACCACGTAGCGGGCCTGGTCGGCCTCATCGTTGACCACGATCACGCCGGGCTTTTCGGCCGAGGCGCGCTCGGACCACAGGTCCTTGGTATAGCGCTCGGCCGCCAGCCCGATCACGGCGTTGGCGGCCTGCAGGATCGGCTGCGTCGAGCGGTAGTTCTGCGACAGCGTGACCTGCTGCGCGGCCGGCGTGAACCGAGCCGGGAAGTCCAGGATATTGCGCACGGTGGCGCCGCGGAAAGCGTAGATCGACTGCGCGTCGTCGCCCACCACGGTCAGGCCGCGGCCGTCCGGCCGCATGGCCAGCAGGATCGACGCCTGCAGCGCATTGGTGTCCTGGTATTCGTCGACCAGCACGTGGTCGAAGCGCGCGCCCATGTCCTGCGCGATGGTGGGCTCGGCCATGGCCTGCGCCCAGTACAGCAGCAGGTCGTCATAGTCCAGCACATGCTGCTTCTGCTTGGCCTCGACATAGCCGGCGAACAGGGTGCGCAGCGCATCGGCCCACATCGCGTAGCGCGGGAACTGCTGCTTGAGCACGTCTTCCAGCGGCGCCTGGGTATTGACCACGCGCGAGTAGATCGCCAGGCAGGTTTCCTTCTTCGGGAAGCGGCTGGCGGTCTCGGACAGGCCCAGGTCGTGGCGCACCACGTGCATCAGGTCGGCGGCATCGCCGCGGTCGCTGATGGTGAAGGCGGGCGACAGGCCCAGGGTCTCGGCGTATTCGCGCAGCAGGCGCGCGCCGATGGCGTGGAAGGTGCCGGACCACTGCAGCGCCGCGCGCCCCGCGCCGGTCTGGGTGCCGAGTGCCTGGTCGACGATGCGCTCGACGCGCCGTCCCATCTCGGCCGCGGCGCGGCGCGAGAAGGTCAGCAGCAGGATGCGGCGCGGATCGGCGCCGGCCAGCACCAGGTGCGCGACCCGGTGCGCCAGCGTATTGGTCTTGCCCGAGCCGGCGCCGGCGATGATCAGCAGCGGCGCGTCGCTGCCGTGTTCCACCGCGGCGCGCTGCTCCGGGTTGAGCCGGGACAGGTAGGCGGGGACGTCATCGGCTTCAGGGGCCGCGAGTGCGGCGGCGGGGGCTAGGTCCAAAGTCACAGGCGGGGCTCGGGGATGGCTCAGAAAAGGCTGGCGCCAACTGTATATCCATACAGGGATGTCGCGCAACCTGCTGCCCTGGCGATCATGCGTAAAAACAAAAAAAGGTGCTCGATGAGCACCTTTTTGCTGCGGTTGCCGCCGGGAACGTTACGCGGACTTTGCCAGCGCGCCATCCAGCAGCTTGTGCAGCGCATCCCACTCGGGCTCGCCCACATAGCGCTTCAGGATGCGGCCGTCCTTGTCGACCACGAAGGTGGTCGGCGTCAGCTGCACATTGCCGAAGGCCTTGGCCGCGCTGCCGTCGGAATCCATCGCCACCTTGAACGGCAGGCCGCGCGTCTTGGCGTAGTTCATCACATACATGGGCGGGTCGTAGTTCATCGCCACGGCGACGAATTCCAGCCCCTTGCCCTTGAACTGCTCATAGGTGCGGACCATGTCCGGCATTTCCTTGACGCAGGTGGCGCAGCTGGTGGCCCAGAAATTGATCATGTAGACCTTGCCCTTGAGGTCGGCGGTGCTGACCTTCTCGCCCGACAGCAGCGTGAAGGTGGCCGCCGGGGCCGTATTGGCCGGCGACAGCGCGCGGTAGCCGAACCAGCCCAGCAGCGCGAGCACGACCACGGCCACGGCGATGGGCCAGGGCTTGCGGGAGGTTTTGGTGGCAGGGGCAGCAGTGGTCATGGAATCCGGGTCAGGCAGGTTCGGTCAGCAATGGGACATTCTAATGCCGCGGGCGTTCGCGCGCTGCGCGGGGCCGGGCTGCGGCAATCTGCCGCAAGCGCCCCAACCGGTTCAGCGCCGGGTGGCGATGGCGGCGCGTGCCTGGTCCAGCGCCTGTTCCAGGTAGGCGCCGTAGAAATCCGGCTGCATGCCGCGCAGCGGGCCGGCGGCGGCGCGGCCCTGGCGGTCCAGGAACAGCACCGTGGGCGCCACCCGCACCTGGTGCGCGCGGGCCCACGCGCGCGCGGTGGTCAGGCTGCCGTCGGCATCGCGCAGCGGGGTGTCGGCGGTCATGTCGAGCTCGCGCACGGCAATTTCGCCGGCGGCGGCCTGCGGGCCCAGGTAGTTGCGGCGCACCGCATCGCAATAGCTGCAGCCCGGCATCGACACCAGCACCACCAGCGGCTCGCCGCGGCGCGCGGCCTCGGTGCCGTGGGCGCCCAGGTCGGTGGCCGGCGGCAGGTGGGCGGGGCTGGCGGCGGCGGGCATGCCGGTCGCGGCTGCCAGCAACGCGCTCGCGGCCACCCAGCGCAAGCTGGTGATGGCAAAGGCGTGGCGGGCGATGCGGGCGGCAGGCATGGTGGAAACCGGGGCAGTGGGGCAGCGGGAGCGGCGCGGCAAGCACTGGCGCGCCGCTTTCGGGATAATACCGGTTTCCGCCCGCAGGCGATGGCGCCCGCCAGCGCCGCCCGCAGCCTGTCCGCGCCGTCCCCCCATGGATTCCCGATGCGTCTTGTGCCGCCCCCGCCGAGCTTTCCTGCCGCTGTCCGCCGGCCGCTGCTGTGCTGTGCCGCTGTGCTGGCATTTGCCCTGTGCGCCTGTTCGCCGCGCTATGACTGGCGCACCATCCAGTCCGGCGAGGGCGCCTATGCCGCGCTCTATCCGGGCAAGCCCACCAGCGCCGCGCGCGATGTGACCATTGCCGGGCGCAAGCTGCCGATGACGATGGAAGCCGCGCGCGTCGACGACACGCTGTTCGCCGTGGGCGTGGTGACGCTGCCCGCCGATGACGAAGCGCTGCGGCGCGAGGCGCTCGCGGCGATGCAGGCCGGCCTGCTGGCCAACCTTGGCACGCCCTCGGGCGAGCCGCGCGCGCGGCCCGTCACCGTGATGAGTGCAGACCGTCCGGGCCGCCCGCTTGCCGGCGTGGAAGTGCAGGCGAGCGGGGTGTCGCCGCAGGACCAGTCGCCGCGCCGGCTGACGGCGCGCCTGGTGGCCGTGGGTACGCGCGCGTACCAGGCGGTGGTGCTGGAATCGGGCGATGCCGCGCGCGACGCGCGCCAGGCCGAGCAGGTGGAGCAGTTCCTGGGCGGCTTCCACCCGTTCTGACGCGCCGCGCCGCAGGAAACATTGTTTGTGCCGTGGCTGCGGGATCGTGGCCCCGGCATGGTAGTCGTCAAAGGAGAGTTGGAATGCGTTGGGAAGTCTGGTTGGCTTATTTCGCCGCGTGCTGGGTGATCGCCGTGTCGCCAGGGTCGGGCGCGGTGCTGTCGATGAGCCATGGGCTCTCGTACGGGCTGCGCAGGACCACTACCACCATCTTCGGCCTGCAGGCCGGGCTGGTGATCGTGCTGCTGGTGGCGGGCGGCGGCCTGGGCGCGCTGCTGCTGGCCTCGGAGCAGGCCTTCATGGTGGTCAAGACGATTGGCGCGCTGTACCTGATCTACCTCGGCGTGCAGCAATGGCGCGCGCAGGTGGAGAGCGGGGCGGACCAGGGTGGCAGCGCCGCCCCCGCGCGCGTGGCGGTGATGAGCCGGCGCCGGCGCTTTGCCGCCGGCCTGCTGACCAATGTGACCAACCCCAAGGGCATCATCTTCATGGTCGCGGTGCTGCCGCAGTTCATCGATCCCAACCGGCCGCTGGCGCTGCAGCTGGCGATCCTGGCGGCCACCATGTGCTGCGTGGACCTGGTGGTGATGCATGGCTATGCGCTGCTGGCTTCGCGTATGCAGGGGCTGTTCCGCAATGCGCGCGCGGTGCGCTGGCAGAACCGATTTTTCGGCAGCGTGCTGATGGCGGTGGGCGCGGCGCTGTTCTTCGTGCGCCGGCAGCACGCCTGAACGGGGCCTCGATCAACACTGGCGCGCACTGGCCGGGTTTGCTTCAATGAGGAGGTACCCCGGTCACGGAGACTCCGCATGCCCGCCTCGCTGAACCCCTACGCCGGTGCGCGCTTGCAGCCGCGCCATACCGTGCCCCCGGACGAAGAGCCCGCGCCGCCGGGCGTGCCTCCGAACTTGCCGTTGCCGCCAGAGGAAGACCCGACCCCATCCCCGGTCGAGCCGCCTGTGGCCGGCCGCTACTGCTTGAGCTCGTAGAAGTCGTTCAGGCAGTAGGCGTCGGTCAGTTCGACCGGCTTGTCGCCATGGGTATAGCCGGTGCGCAGGATATGCAGCAGCGGCTCCCCCGGCGCGATATTCAGGCGCGTGGCCAGTTCCTCGCTGGCGACGATCGCGCGCAGCTTCTCGGTCACGCGCAGCACTGGCTGGCCGATCCGCTCCAGGTAGGCATAGAGTGATTCGCCGATGGCGCTGGCGTCCGGCAGAACCGCCAGCGCCAGCGTGGTCACGTCCATCCAGAAGGTCTGGCCGTCGGCCTTGCGCAGCCGGGTCAGCCTGACGATCTCTTCGCCTTCCGGCAGTGCCAGCGCCGCGGCCTCCTGCGTCGTGGCGCGGCGGCGTTCGAACGCCACCAGCTCGCTGGCCGGCGTCATGCCGCGCCGGCGCGCCAGCTCGCTGAAGTTGTCCAGCCGCGCCGCCTTCTGCTCAGGGCGCGGCGCGATAAAGGTGCCCGCGCCGCGGCTGCGCGTGATCGCGCCTTCCTCTGCCAGCATCTGCAGCGCGCGCCGGGCCGTGACGCGTGAAATCCCCAGTGAATCCACCAGCGTGCGCTCGGACGGCAGCGCGTCGCCCACCCGCCATTGGCCGGCCTGGATGGCCGCAGCCAGCCTGCGCGCCACTTGCAGGTAGATCGGCGTCGCCTCCGCTTCGTCTGGCTTGAGGGCCTGCAGCCGTTGATCCATTGCGAATCCTCGTAGGTACCAGAATGTGGGGGATGATGATACCACTTTAGGACATGTCAAGTCGATGTGGATGGACTTGCGCCGCTTGGGTGACGAAGGCGCCACAGCCTCGCTTGTCGTCAATTGGTATTAAAAAGGTTTCACTGATTATGCTGGCGGAAAGCGCTGCCGGGGTTGAGGGAAATCCTGGCCGTCTTCAAGGATTGTGTGATGAATCTGCCAAATGTGCGGGCCGTGCAAGCGCTGCTTTGCCTCACCTCAATAAAGATGCCACTTAGATACAATATCGTTGTAGTGGTTTTCACTGGTATTTTTATTGTCGGTGGCCGTCTATCTTTCCCCTGACCCTGGCGCCGCCGCATTCCCGCGCCGGCTGCCGCGATTTCTGGAAGCAAGATGGCTGAGACGAGCGAAACCCTGTTGCTGCGGGCTCCGGTGAGCGGAGTGCTGCTTCCCCTCGCGGCGGTGCCGGACCCGGTTTTTGCCGACGGCATGTTCGGCGACGGCCTGGCCATCGACCCCCTGAGCGACACGCTCGTGGCGCCTTGCGACGGCACCATCGTCCACCTGGCTGCTACCGGCCACGCCCTGACGCTGCAGGCCCCGTGCGGGGCGCAGGTGCTGCTGCATGTCGGCATCGATACGGTGTCGCTGCGCGGCGAAGGCTTTGCGCCTTGCGTGGCGCAGGGCGCTGCCGTGCGCCAGGGCGATGCGCTGATCCGTTTCGATGTCGACCGCGTCGCGCAGCAGGCGCCGAGCCTGGTGACGGTGATGGCGATCGCCAATGGCGATGCCTTCACGGTCGCCGCCAGGACCGACGCGGCGCAGGCCGAGGCAGGCCGCACGGTGCTGCTGCAGGTGCGTGCCGCGAATGCTGCGGCGCCTGCGCGGGAAGACCACGCGACCGCGGCCGAACAGCGGCGCTCGGTCACGCTGGCCTGCCCGGGCGGCCTGCACGCCCGGCCCGCGGCACGGGCGCGCGAAGCCGCGCGCGGCCTGGACGCCACCGTCGCATTGCACTACGGCGGCCGGCAGGCGAGCCTGGCCAGCCTGGTGGCGCTGCTGGGCCTGGCCGCCGGCGAGGGCGCCACGGTCGAGCTGGTCGCGACCGGGCGCGATGCCGGCGCCGCGCTCGATGCGGTCGCGTACGAACTGCAACGCGCCGGCGTGGGCGAAGAAGAACCCGTACCCACGGTGGCCGCATCGGTGGCGCAGCCCGGCCCGGGCGCCGACCTGCCGGCGGGTGGCATCCCCGGCGTGGCCGCCGCCCCCGGCATCGCGATCGGCACGCTGCACTGGTGGCGCGAGACCACGCCGGAGCCGGCCGAGGCCGGCCAGGGCATTGCTGCCGAGCGCGAGACCCTGCGCGCCGCGCTGGCGGCCATCGACGCCCAGCTGGCCCATGAGAGCGAAGCCGCCGCCGCGCGCCGCGCCGGCGCCGAGGCCGGCATCTTCGCCATGCATCGCGCGCTGCTGGAAGACCCGGCCCTGCAGGCCGCGGCCGAGACCATGATCGCCGCCGGCAAGAGCGCGGGCTTTGCCTGGCGCGAGGCCACCCGGGCCGAAGCCGCCATGCTTTGCGCGATGGCCGACCGCCGCATGGCCGAACGTGCCGCCGACCTGCTGGATCTGGGCAAGCGCGTGCTGCGTGCGCTGGCCCCGGCGGGCAGTGTCCCGGTCCAGCTGCCCGCACCGGCCGCCGACGGCGATGTCATCGTGCTGGCCGCCGGGGAATTCACGCCCTCCGACCTGACCGGACTGGACCGCACCCGGGTTGCCGCACTGGTGATGGCGCGCGGCGGCCCGACCTCGCACGCGGCCATCATCGCGCGCCAGCTCGGCATCCCTTGCCTGGTGGCGCTGGGCAGCGCGCTGGAGCGCCTGCAGGACGGCACGCCGGTCATCGCCGACGGCGACAGCGCCCGCCTGCACGCCTGCCCCGATGCGCATTTGCTGGCCGCCGCCGCCAGCGCCGTCAGGCTGCGCACGCAGCAGCACGAGGCCGACCTGCGCGCCGCGCACGCCGCCGCCAGTACCCGCGACGGCGTGCCTGTCGAGGTGGCCGCGAATATCGGCAGCCTCGACGACGCCCGCAATGCCGTGGCGCATGGTGCCGATGCGGTCGGCTTGCTGCGCACCGAACTGCTGTTCCTGCACGGCGACGCAGCCCCCGCGGCGGCGGACCATACCGCCAGTTGCCAGGCGATTGCCGATGCCCTGCAGGGCCGCAGCGCGATCGTGCGCACGCTTGATATCGGCGCCGACAAGGACGCCGCCTGGCTGCACCTGCCTGCCGAAGACAACCCCGCCCTGGGCCTGCGCGGCGTGCGCCTGGCACAGGTGCGCCCGCAACTGCTGGACGACCAGCTGCGCGGCCTGCTGGCCGTGCGCGCGAGCGCGCCGCTGCGCATCCTGCTGCCGATGGTCAGCGAGGTCGGCGAACTGCTGGCCTGGCGCGAACGCATCCGTGCGCTGGCGGCCGAAGCCGGCGCCGATCCCGAGATCGAGGTCGGCGTGATGATCGAAGTCCCGTCCGCCGCGCTGCTGGCCGATCAGCTGGCGGAGCACGCCGATTTCTTCTCGATCGGCACCAACGACCTGACCCAGTACACCCTGGCCATGGACCGCTGCCAGCCGGAACTGGCGGCGCGCATGGATGGCCTGCATCCCGCGGTGCTGCGCATGATCGCCGCCACCACCGAGGGCGCCGCGCGCCACGGGCGCTGGGTAGGCGTGTGCGGCGCGCTGGCGGGCGACCCGCTGGCCGTGCCGGTGCTGGTCGGGCTGGGCGTGACCGAGCTTTCCGTCGACGCCGGGCTGGTGCCGGGCGTCAAGGCGCGCGTGCGCGCGCTCTCGCATGCCGATTGCCGGCAGCGCGCAGGCGAACTGCTGCGGCTGCCGTCGGCCGCAGCGGTGCGCGACGCGTGCCGCCGCTACTGGCCGGCATAAGCGCCGGTCGACCACAACCCAATACGCGCCACGCGCGCACAGATTCGGAGAACGCCAATGAAGATGGACCTGCTGCCCAGGGTGCAACGCCTGGGCGCCACGCTGATGCTGCCGATTGCGGTGCTGCCGGTGGCCGGCCTGCTGCTGCGCCTGGGCCAGCCCGACGTATTCGACATCAAGCTGATGGCCGAGGCCGGCAATGCGGTCTTTGCCAACCTGGCCCTGCTGTTCGCGATCGGCGTGGCGGTGGGCTTTGCGCGCGACAACAACGGCGCGGCGGCGCTGGCCGGCACCATCGGCTACCTGGTGCTAACCACGGTGATGAAGACCATCGACAAGTCGCTCGACATGGGCGTGCTGGCCGGCATCGTCGCCGGAGCGGTGGCGGGCGGGCTCTACAACCGCTATCGCAACGTCGCGCTGCCACCCCATCTGGGCTTCTTCGCCGGCAAGCGCTTCGTGCCCATCGTCACCGCGCTGTGCTGCCTGCTGCTGGGCATCGTGCTGGCCTATGCGTGGGCGCCGGTGCAGGCCGGCATCAACGCGGCCGGCGCGTGGCTGACCACGGCGGGTTCGGCCGGCGCCTTTGTGTTCGGGCTGCTGAACCGGCTGCTGCTGGTGACCGGGCTGCACCACCTGATCAACACGCTGGCGTGGTTCGTGTTCGGCAGCTACGCCGATCCGGCCACGGGGGCGGCGGTATCGGGCGACCTGCACCGCTACTTTGCCGGCGACCCCGGCGCGGGCCTGTTCATGACCGGCTTTTTCCCGGTGATGATGTTCGGCCTGCCCGCCGCCTGCCTGGCGATGTACCACGAGACGCCGCCGGCGCGGCGCGCGCTGGTGGGCGGCATGCTGTTCTCGATGGCGCTGACCTCGTTCCTGACCGGCATCACCGAGCCGATCGAGTTCAGCTTCATGTTCCTGGCGCCGGTGCTGTACGGCCTGCATGCGCTGATGACCGGGCTGTCGATGGCGCTGTGCCATGCGCTCGATATCCGGCTGGGCTTCACCTTCTCGGCGGGCGCGATCGACTATGTGCTGGGCTACGGGCTGTCCAGCCGCGGCTGGCTGGCGATTCCGCTGGGGCTGGCCTATGCGCTGGTCTATTACGGGCTGTTCCGCTTCTTCATCCGCCGCTTCAACTTGCTGACGCCGGGCCGCGATGAAGTGGTGCCCGTGATGGCCGTCGACGGTGGCGCGCAGCCGGCCGCGGGCAGCGTGGCGCAACAGTATGTCGAAGCGCTGGGCGGCCTTGCCAACCTGGTCGTGGTCGATGCCTGCACCACGCGTCTGCGGCTGAATGTGGCCGATATCAGCGCGGTGTCAGAGCCGCGGCTCAAGGCGCTGGGCGTGCGCGGCGTGCTCAAGCGCCCGCCCAATGTGGTGCAGGTGGTGATCGGGCCGCAGGCCGAGCAGGTTGCCGGTGATATCCGCGCGGTGCTGCAGCAGGCGCCGCAGGCCACGGCCGTGGTGGCTGCTGCGCCCGCCGCTGCAACCCAGGCGCCCGTGCCGGCTGCCGGCGCCTTCGATCCCGCCTGGTGGATCGATGCACTGGGCGGCGCCGCCAATATCGCCTCGGTCGGCGTGGTGGCACTGACGCGGCTGCGCGTGGTGGTGCGCGAGCGCGCCCGGGTGCGTGCCGACCACCTTGCCGGCAGCCAGCTGATGTGGATCGGCGATGACACCGCCCACATCGCCTTCGGCCATGCCGCCGACGGACACGCGGCCGCCTTCGAGCGCGCCCTGCAAGCCATGCCCACCTGACCCCCGCCGCCGCAGCCGTGCGCGGCTGCGGTCGACCTTTCCCATCGGCCACAACAACGACGGCCGCGACGACAGCCGCGCCGGTGGATACCGTCTGCCTATCCAGGAGTCATTGATCGTGAAACGCATTGCACTGACGGCGCTGCTCGCAGCGTCGGCCGGGGGCGCCTGCGCCCAGTCCGCCGGCACCGGCATCACCTTGTACGGCCGCGCCGTGGCCGGCCTCGACTATGTCAGCGGCATCGCCCGCCCGGGCGGCGACGTGGACACCTTTCGCTTCGGCAGCAACCAGTACGGCGTCAGCTTCTGGGGCATGCGCGGCGCCGAGGATCTTGGCGGCGGCCTGCGCGGGGTGTTCAACCTGGAGGGCATGATCACCTCCGGCACCGGGCGCTCCGATCCGCTGTTCAACCGGCGCGCGCAGGTGGGCCTGGCCAGCAACAACTGGGGCGCGCTGCTGCTGGGCCGGGCCATGAGCCTGACCGACGACGAGAGCGGCGCGATCGACCCGATGGGCCTGCAGGCCAGTTCGGTCGCCACGCTGGTCTATGGCCGCAACTGGGGCTCGCGCGCCAATGCCGTGACCTACAACTCGCCGGTGTGGGGCGGGCTGAGCCTGCGCGCGCAGGCCGGCAGCGACGGCGTGGCGGGCAGCTTCAACAGCGGCAAGCAGCTGAGCGCGGCCGTCAAGTACGCGCAGGGCAACCTGAACCTGACCGGCATCTACGAGGAACTGCGCGACGCGCAGGGCCGCATGGACAACCTGTATGGCAATTCGCGCCAGTACACGCTCGGCAGCAGCTATGCGCTGAACAACCTGCGCCTGTTCGCCGGCTACAACCTGACCGTGTCCTCGGGCGGTACCGTGGCCACGCCGGAGAACCCCTACGCCGCCACGCGCAGCCAGATGGCATGGGTCGGCGCCAACTACCGCCTGCTGCCGGCGCTGACGCTGCTGTCCGGCGTCTACTACGCCACCCTGAACAAGAGCGGCGGGCATGGCACGCTTGTCACACTGGGCGCAAAGTATGACTTGTCGAAGCGCACCTCGCTGTATGGCACGGTGGCGTCGGTGTTCAACTCGCGCAATGCCACCTTTTCGGTGGAGGCGTCGCCGGACACCATGCCGCGCGCCGGGGCGAACCAGCAGGGCGCCTATGCCGGCATCATCCACCTGTTCTGACGGCGGCTGGCCGGTGATTCCAATGTATTGGAGAGCATTGCCATGAAAGGAAACATCCTGACGCCGGCCGGCTGGATCTTCGGAGAGATCCATGCCGGCCCGGACGGACGCATCGCGCGCATCGAGGGCGTGCCCGCCACGCCTGAGCACAACGATGCCCCGTACGTGCTGCCGGGGTTTGTCGACCTGCTCAACCACGGCGGCGGCGGCAAGGACTTCATGGATGGCGAGGCCGCGGTGCCGGTGATCCTGCGCGCGCATGTGCGCTTTGGCACCACCAGCCTGCTGGGCGGCACCATGACCTCGCCGCGCGACGTGCTGCTGCCGGCACTGCAGGCGCTGAACCGGGCCTGCGCGCAGCGCCCGCCCGGCGCGGCGCGCATGCTGGGCGTGCACCTGGAAGGGCCGTATATCAATCCCGGCAAGCTGGGCGCGCAGCCGGATACCTCGGCCACTGCCACGCCCGAAGAACTGGAGCAGTACCTGGGCGCCGCGCCGCTGAAGGTGGTGACGCTGGCGCCCGAACTGCCGGGGCATCTGGACATCATCCGCCTGCTGGCCGCGCGCGGCGTGCGCGTGCAGCTGGGCCACACGCTGGGCACCTATGAAGACGCGGTGGCCGCGCTGGACGCCGGCGCCAGCGGCTTCACCCATCTGTTCAACGCGATGACCCCGCTGCAGCACCGCGCGCCGGGCGTGGTGGCGGCAGCGCTGGCGCATGCCGAGTTTGCCGAGCTGATTCCCGACCTGCTGCACGTACACCCCGGCGCCATCCGCGCCGCGCTGCGCGCGATCCCGCGGCTGTATGCGGTGACTGACGCCACCGCCGCCGCGGGCATGCCGGACGGCGTGTACCACCTGGGCAGCCAGACCGTCTACAAGGTCCACGGCAGCGTGCGCCTGGCCGACGGCACCCTGGCCGGCAGCGTGCTGACCATGGACCAGGCGCTGCGCAACTTCGTTTCGATCGGGCTGGATCTGGCCGATGCGTCGCGGCGCGTGTCGCTGTATCCGGCCCAGTACCTGGGCATGTCCGACCGCGGCCTGCTGGCACAGGGCTGCTGGGCCGACGTGGTCGTGCTGGACCGCGCGCTCTCGGTGCGCACCGTTTATGTCGAAGGAGAATGCTGTGTCGAGAATGCTTGAAGAGGCGCTGAGCGCGCCGGCCGTGGTGGCTGCGCAGCTGGCGCAGGCGCCGCGCGTGGCCGCGCTCGCTGCGCAACTCGCCGCGCAGGCCTGGCCCGCGGCGCTGACCGTGGCGCGCGGCAGCTCGGACCATGCCGCCAGCTACTTCGCCACGCTGGTCACGCGTCGCCTGGGCGTGCCGGTGGCTTCGCTGCCGATGTCGACGGTGACGCTGCACGACAGCGCGCTGCGCGTGGCCGGGCAGCTGGCGGTTGCATTCTCGCAGTCGGGCCGCAGCCCCGACCTGGTCGAGACCATGCAGGCGCTGCGCGACGGCGGCGCCGCCACCGTGGCGCTGGTCAACGCCCCGGATTCGCCGCTGGCGCAGGCGTGCGCGCATGAACTGCCGCTGCTTGCCGGCCCCGAGCAGAGCGTGGCCGCGACCAAGAGCTATATCGCCATGCTGTCGATGTCGGCGCTGCTGGTGGGGCATCTCGAGGCCGCGCGCAGCGGCGAGCGCGAGCTGGTCGATGCCTGCGCAGGCTTGCCGGCCGCGCTGGCGCAAGCGGCCGCGCAGGACTGGTCGGCGCTGGTGCCCGCGCTGCGCGACGTCGAGCGCATGATCGTGCTGGGCCGCGGCGCGGGCCTGGCGATCGCACAGGAAGCGGCGCTCAAGCTCAAGGAGACCTCCGGCATCCAGGCCGAGGCTTTCTCCGGCGCCGAAGTGCGGCACGGTCCGATGGAAATCATCGGCGACGGCTACCCGCTGCTGGTGTTCGCGCCGCGCGGACCGGAACAGGCCGGGCTGCTGGCGCTGGCCGCCGAGATGCGCAAGCGTGGCGCGCGCGTGCTGCTGGCGGCGCCTCCTGGCACGGTTGATGCGGAGCTGCCCCTGGAATTGCCGCTGGTGCCGGCCGGCCATCCGCTGCTCGATCCGGTCTGCGCCATCCAGAGCTTCTATGTCGCGGCGCAGGCGCTGGCGCTGGCGCGCGGCCGCAATCCCGACCAGCCGCAGTACCTGCGCAAGGTGACCGAGACGCGCTGAGCTGGCCAATACCGCCCCAATACCGCCCCACGCCGCCCCGGCAAGCAAGGAGTCCGTCATGCAAACCACCCGAACCGCCTCTTCTTCCGGCACTGCCGACGCGCGGCCGCTGGACCTCGTCATCTTCGGCGGCGCCGGCGACCTGTCGGCGCGCAAGCTGCTGCCATCGCTATACATGTGCCACCGCGACGGCAACCTGCCCGACGGCACCCGCATCATCGGCGTGGGCCGGCACCGCTGGGACCGCGAGGCCTTTGTCAATTTTGCCGACGAAAGCGCGCAACCCTTTGTCGAAGCGCGCTATCTCGAGCCGGCCAAATGGCAGACCTTCCTGCAGCGGCTGGATTTCGTGCACGTTGACGCCTCGCAGTCCGGGGACTATCCGGCGCTGGCCGCGCAGCTGCGCCAGGACGCGCTGCGCATCTACTACATGGCGATGCCGCCCGGCTTGTTCGCGGCCACGTGCGACAACCTTGCCAGCCATGGCCTGATCGCCAACGACACGCGGCTGGTGCTGGAAAAACCGCTGGGCGTGGACCTGGCCTCGGCCATCGGCATCGGCGAGGTGGTCAGCCGCTACTTCAGCGAGGACCGCACCTACCGGATCGACCACTACCTGGGCAAGGAAACGGTGCAGAACCTGATGGCGCTGCGCTTCGGCAATTCGATCTTCGAGCCGCTGTGGCGCACGCCGTTCGTGCGCAGCGTGCAGATCACCGTGGCCGAGACCGTGGGCGTGGGCACGCGCGGCGGCTTCTACGACGAGGCCGGCGCCATGCGCGACATGGTGCAGAACCACCTGCTGCAGCTGGTCAGCATCCTGGCGATGGAGCCGCCGGCATCGCTCACCTCCGATGCGGTGCGCGATGAAAAGCTCAAGGTGCTGCGCTCGCTGCGGCCGATGTCGCCCGAGGGCGTGCGCCGCAATACCGTGCGCGGCCAGTACACCGCGGGCGCCATCGCCGGCGAGCTGGTGCGCGGCTACCTGCAGGAACAAGGCATTCCGCCCGACAGCCGCACCGAGACCTTCGTCGCGATGCGCGCCGAGCTGGGCACGTGGCGCTGGAACAAGGTGCCGTTCTACCTGCGCACCGGCAAGCGCATGCAGGAGCGCGTGACCGAGGTGGTGATCAACTTCGCCGAGGTGCCGCATTCGATCTTCGATGCCGGCAGCACGCTGCAGCCCAACCGCATGGTGATCCGGCTGCAGCCGGAGGAATCGGTGCGGCTGACGCTGATGGTCAAGCAGCCGGGCGAGGGCATGAAGCTGAAACCGCTGAGCCTGGCGCTGAACCTGGACTCGGCCTTCACCACCCGGCGCGCCGAAGCCTACGAGCGCCTGCTGCTCGACGTGATCCGCGGCCGGCTGGCGCTGTTCGTGCGGCGCGACGAACTGCAGGCCGCCTGGACCTGGGTCGACCCGATCCTGGAAGCGTGGCGCCAGCAGGACCAAGGTCCGCGCCCCTATACCGCCGGCACCTGGGGCCCGGCGGCATCGTCGGCGTTCATGGCGCGCGAAGGCGTGCAGTGGTCGGAGGAGGCGTGATGCGGCTGACCGAATGCCCTGCATGGCGGGCTCTTGGCGCGCTGGCCGCGCAGCCGCTGCCGCATCTGCGTGAACTGGTGCACGAGCCGGGCCGTGGCGACTACGCGCGCTTGTCGGCTGCCGGCATCGAACTGGACTTCACACGGCAACGCATCAACCGCGCTGTCCATGAAGCGCTGCTGGCCCTGGCCCTGGCGCAAGACGCGGGCATCGAGGACGCGCCCACGATGAAACGCTGGCCGCGCTGGCGGCATTCGGCCTGCCGCCGCAGGAAGCCGAGCGGCTCGCGCCGCATCGCACCTTCCCCGGCAACGTGCCGGTCAGCCTGCTCTGGCTCGACACGCTCGACGCCGCATCGCTGGGCGCGCTGATCGCGCTGTACGAGCACAAGGTCTTCGTGCAGGCCGCGATCTGGGGCATCCATGCCTATGACCAGTGGGGTGTGGAACTGGGCAAGGCGATCGCGTCGGGCATGCAGGGGTGCCTGGCGTGGCGCGAGGTGCCCAAGGAGATGGATCCGGTGGGGGCTGCGACGCTGGCATCGCTTTTAGGTTAAGCATTCAACCGCCCGCCATCCGCAACGCCCGCCGGTACTGGATCGCCTCGCCCACATGCGCGGCGGTCAGCACCTCGGCACCTTCCAGGTCCGCGATGGTGCGGGCCACCTTCAGCACGCGGTAGTACGAACGCGCCGACCACGCCAGCCGCGTCATCGCGCCGCGCAGCAGCGCCTGCGCCTGCGGTTCCATCGTGCAGTGCTGTTCGATCTCGCGTCCGCCGAGTTCATTGTTGGGCTTGCCCTGCCGGGCCAGCTGGCGCTCGCGCGCGGCCAGCACGCGGGTGCGCACCATGGCGCTGGGTTCGCCGGGCGGGCCGTCGAGCATCTCGCCCTGGTCCTGCGCGGGGACTTCCACCTGCAGGTCGATGCGGTCGAGCATCGGGCCGGAGATGCGGGACTGGTAGCGCCGCACCTGGTCGGGCGTGCAGCGGCAGGGGCGGTCGGGATGGCCGAGGTAGCCGCACGGGCAGGGGTTCATCGCCGCGACGAACTGGAAGCAGGCGGGGAAGTCGGCGTGGCCGGCGGCGCGGGCGATGGTGATGCGGCCGGATTCCAGCGGCTCGCGCAGGACTTCCAGCACCCTGCGGTCGAATTCGGGCAGCTCGTCCAGGAACAGCACGCCGTGGTGCGCCAGCGAGATCTCGCCCGGGCGCGGGTTGCCGCCGCCGCCGACCATGGCCGGCCCGGATGCCGTGTGGTGCGGCGACCGGAACGGGCGCTGGCCCCATAGCGCGGTGCGGAAGCCGCCCGGCGTCAGGCTCATGACCGCGGCGGACTCCAGTGCTTCGTGCAGCGTCATCGGCGGCAGCAGCCCCGGCAGGCGCTGCGCCAGCATCGACTTGCCGGTGCCCGGCGGGCCCACCAGCAGGGCGGAGTGCTGACCGGCGGCGGCCACTTCCATGGCCCGGCGCGCCTGGGCCTGGCCGCGCACGTCGCGCATGTCGGGGCCGCGGTCCGTGGTGGCGGGCAGCAACGCCGGCATGGCGCGGGGCAGCCGTGCCTCCGGCACGGGGCAGAGGTGGTCGCAGGCCTGGCGCAGCGTGGCCGCGGCATGCACCGCCAGGTCCTCGATCAGCGCGGCTTCGGCGCCATTGCCTGCGGCCACCAGGAAGGCGCGCGGCGACTCGCCGGCGGCGGCGCGGGCGGCGTTGTCGCGCGCCAGGCCCATGGCCATGGCCAGCGCGCCGCGCACGGGGCGCAGTTCGCCGGACAGGGACAGCTCGGCGGCGAACTCATGCGCATCCAGTGCCTCGGACGGAATCTGGCCGCTGGCGGCCAGGATGCCCAGCGCGATGGCCAGGTCGAAGCGGCCGGATTCCTTGGGCAGGTCGGCCGGGGCCAGGTTGACGGTGATGCGGCGGTTGGGGAACTCGTAACCGCTGTTGAGGATGGCGGCGCGCACGCGCTCGCGGCTTTCGCGCACGCCGGTGTCGGCCAGGCCGACGATGGTGAATGCCGGCAGGCCGTTGGCGAGGTGGGTCTCGACCCGCACCGGCGGCGCGGCGATGCCGGTCAGTGCCCGGCTGCGTAGGACGGCAAGGCTCATGTCATCGAACTGTTAACGAAAAAGGCCGCCAGGAGTGGCGGCCTTCAAGCGGCGGGTTGGATCGGGCAGGACCGGCGTGCTCACGCGCCCCCGGTCGAGTCCACCGAGCCAGCGCCGGGCGTGATGCCGGCGCGGCGCTCAAGCTCCGCCACGCGGCCCTCCAGTTCCTCCAGGCGGGCGCGGGTGCGGGCCAGCACCTGCGACTGGACGTCGAATTCCTCGCGCGTGACCAGGTCCAGCTTGGCAAAGCCCTGGGTCATCATGCTGCGCACGTTCTTTTCGATGTCCCTTGCCGGCGAGTTGCGCAGCGCCTCGCTGACCTTGTTCTGCAGGTCGTTGAAGAGATCGGTCGGTTTCATGGTTTCTCCTTTGCGCACCTAACTGGTGCCAATCCGGGTGGGCATCTGGCGTTTAGCGCGCTTTCGCACAGGAATTGGGCGCCCCGATTGCGGGCGCGCAGCCTGGGTGTCGCGCACGCAGCCACCGTCAGGACTCAATTATCGCCCGTGAGGCACGTGGGCGAAAGCTCCCGCGCATCGGCGTTCACACCTTTTAACCCGATCTGGCTTCGCTGCAGGGCAGATTCAAGTCTGGCTTTGGTCACGGCACGCCATCACGGCCGCCATGGACCGCAGATTTCCGGGGAGCTGGCATGGCAGTTGCAGTAGTAGGTGCGCCTGCCTCATTGAATCACCGAAATCCAATAAACGAAATCCGAGCCTCAGGAATAAGGAGAAGAAACCCATGAAGAAGTTGGCCCTTGCAGTCAGCGCGGTTGTCCTGACCAGTGCCGCCGCCACCGCCTACGCGCAAAGCACGGAAGCGGCGGCCCCGGCACCGGCCGCCGCCGCTGCCGAGCCGGCATCGCCGCATACGTTCACGGCCAACGTGTCGCTGGTCTCGGACTACCGCTATCGCGGCATCAGCCAGACCAACCTGCGCCCGGCCATCCAGGGTGGCTTTGACTACGCCCACGAAAGCGGCTTCTATGTGGGCAACTGGAACTCCAGCATCAGCTGGCTCGAGGATGCCAACCCGGCGGTCTCGGCCCCGGTCGAAATGGATTTCTACGGCGGCTTCAAGAACACCTTCAAGGTCGCCGGCACCGAGTTCAACTATGACCTGGGCGTGCTCGAGTACTACTACCCGGGCGGCTACAACAACCCGCGCCCCTACACCACGGAACTGTACGCCGGCATCGGCTGGGGCCCGGTCATGCTCAAGTACTCGCACTCGGTCACCAACCTGTTTGGCTGGGCCGACAGCAAGAACAGCTACTACGTCGATCTGAGCGCCAATGTCCCGCTGAATTTCTGGGACCTGACGCTGAACGCGCACGTCGGCTACCAGGGCGTCAAGCATAACAGCGACGCCTCGTACACCGACTGGAAGATCGGCCTGACCAAGGACCTGGGCAAGGGCTTCGCGCTGGCGGTTGCCTATGTCGATACCAACGCCAAGGAAGTGGCCTACACCAGCGCCAACCGCGGCCGCTACCTGGGCAAGGCCACGGCCTGGGCCTCGATCACCAAGACTTTCTAATCATTGCCGCAGGCCGGGCGGGCAGCGCCGGCCTGCCCCGAGGAGAAATCGGATGAAACTCATCATCGCAGTCATCAAGCCGTTCAAGCTCGACGAAGTGCGCGAAGCGCTGTCGGACGTGGGCGTGTCCGGCATTACCGTGACCGAAGTGAAAGGCTTCGGCCGCCAGAAGGGCCACACCGAGCTGTACCGCGGCGCCGAATACATCGTCGACTTCCTGCCCAAGGTGAAGATCGAGGTGGCGGTGCCCGACGACGTGGTCGAGCGCGCCATCGAGGCGGTCGAGAAATCGGCCCGCACCGGCAAGATCGGCGACGGCAAGATCTTCGTGGCACCGATCGAGCAGGTCATCCGCATCCGCACCGGCGAGACCGGCGGCGATGCCCTGTGACCCGAGACAGCACATCACAAGAGGTTAAGCACATGAAAACCTGGTTCAAGCGATTCCTGACGGCCGGCGCGATGGCGCTGGCCATCGGCACGGCGGGCGTGGGCATCTCCACGCCGGCCGCCGCACAGGACAAGCCGGCCGCCGAGGCATCTGCCCCGGCCGCCTCCGCCGCCCCCGCCGCAGCCGCTGCCGAAGCGTCGGCGCCGGCTGCTGCCGCTGCGCCTGCCGCGGCAGCACCGGCCGCCGCCCCCGCGGAAGCTGCCGCCGCGCCGGCCGCACCGGTGCCCAACAAGGGCGACACCGCCTGGCTGCTGGTCTCGACCGCCTTCGTGATCCTGATGACGCTGCCTGGCCTGGCGCTGTTCTACGGCGGCCTGGTGCGCTCCAAGAACATGCTGTCGGTGCTGATGCAGTGCCTGGTGATCTTCTCGCTGGTGGCGCTGCTGTGGGCGATCTACGGCTACAGCTTTGCCTTCACCGAGGGCAACGCCTTCTTCGGCGGCACCGACCGGCTCTTCATGAAGGGGCTGACGGTCGAGGCCGTGGCTGCCACCTTCAGCAAGGGCGTGGTGGTGCCGGAACTGGGCTACTTCGCCTTCCAGTGCGCCTTCGCCTGCATCACCTGCGGCCTGATCATCGGCGCCTTCGCCGAACGCGCCAAGTTCTCGGCCGTGCTGGTGTTCGTGGTGCTGTGGTTCACCTTCTCCTACATCCCGATGGCCCACATGGTCTGGTTCTGGCCGGGTCCTGACGCCTACACCGACGCTGCTGCCGGCGCCGCCGCGACCGCCAAGTCGGGCTGGCTGTTCCAGAAGGGCGCGCTCGACTTCGCTGGTGGCACCGTGGTGCACATCAACGCGGCCGTGGCCGGCCTGGTCGGCGCCTATATGTTCGGCAAGCGCATCGGCTTCGGCCGTGAGGCGATCCGTCCGCACAGCCTGACCTTCACCATGGTGGGTGCCTCGCTGCTGTGGTTCGGCTGGTTCGGCTTCAACGCCGGCTCGGCGCTGGAAGCCAACGGCTCGGCCGCGCTGGCCTTCGTCAACACGCTGCTGGCCACCTGCGCCGCCGTACTGGCGTGGACCTTCGGCGAGTGGATCGGCAAGGGCAAGCCGTCGATGCTGGGCGGTGCCTCGGGTGCGGTGGCCGGCCTGGTGGCGATCACCCCGGCGGCCGGCTTTGTCGGCCCGATGGGCTCGATCGTGATGGGCCTGATCGCCGGCCTGCTGTGCCTGTGGGGCGTGACCGGCCTGAAGCGCATGCTGGGCATGGACGACTCGCTGGATGTGTTCGGCGTGCACGGCGTGGGCGGCATCGTGGGTGCGCTGCTGACCGGCGTGTTTGCCGCGCCCAGCCTCGGCGGCACGGGCATCTACGACTACGTGGCCAACAAGGTGGCGGACGACTACTCGATCGCCGGCCAGCTCTGGATCCAGTTCGAAGGCGTGCTGACCACCGTGGTGTGGTCCGGCGTGGTCGCCTTCGTGGCCTACAAGCTGGTGGACATGCTGATCGGCCTGCGGGTGCCGGAAGACGAAGAACGCGAGGGCCTGGATATCACCTCGCACGGCGAGACCGCGTATGAAGTCTGACCGCAAAAGTGTTGTGCTGGAGAGCTGATTGGGAATCTTCTCTCAGGAGTTTTCGCCCGGCCGCGTGCCGGGCTTTTTTCTTTCCGGCATTGCCTGAGATTGCAGACATTTGCCGCTCAGCCGCGCCGAACCACGCGTGTCGCGAATGCTCCTGGAGGACTTCCGTGGTTCCTCGCAAAACCCGCCAGCCGAGTGCCGGCAAGGGCTGGCAGGCGATCCCCCCGCGCCCCGCGCGGGTTTTTCGCAAAGTGCTTAACTCCGATCTTAAAAAGCTTCAATTGTCTTTAATGTGCGGGGCACATACATTGCCAGTGAGGCAGTTTCCTCCACCTGCAGAACGCTCCCCGTATCTGTCAGGCCATTTAAGAGCGCGGCATCGCCGCGCTTTTTTTTGCCTGTGCGGCCGGCTCTTTATTTCGCGCCGCCCATCCCCATATCGTTATCCCTTAGGCCCGGCCATGCATATCCTTATAAAGGGGTGCCAGCGCCTGGTTGGCCGTTCCTCTACAATCGGGGCGAACGATTAAGACGACGATTTATAGGATGGATATGGTCCCGCATCTCATCACCGCGCTGAACGGTCCGCTGCTCGAACTGGAAAAGAAGATCCTGGACGCCACGCCGTCCATCGAGCGCTGGTTCAGGCTGGAATGGCAGGAGCATACCCCTCCGTTCTATTGCTCGGTGGACCTGCGCAACGCCGGCTTCAAGCTGGCGCCGGTCGACACCAACCTGTTCCCGGGCGGCTTCAACAACCTGGCCCCGGAAATGCTGCCGCTGGCGGTGCAGGCGGCGATGGCGGCGATCGAGAAGATCTGCCCGGACGCCAAGAACCTGCTGCTGATCCCCGAGCGGCATACCCGCAACATGTTCTACCTGCAGAACGTGGCGCGGCTGTCGCTGATCATGCGCCAGGCGGGCTTGAACGTGCGCCTGGGCTCGCTCTCCGAGGAAATCACCGAACCGACCCCGATCGAGCTGCCCGACGGCCAGACCCTGGTGGTCGAGCCGCTCGCGCGCCTGGGCACCAAGGGCCGCCGGCTCGGGCTGAAGGACTTCGACCCCTGTTCGATCCTGCTGAACAACGACCTGTCGGCCGGGATCCCGCCGATCCTGGAAAACATCAACGAGCAGTACCTGCTGCCGCCGCTGCACGCCGGCTGGTCCACCCGCCGCAAGAGCAGCCACTTTGCCGCCTATGACGAGGTTGCCAAGAAGTTCGCCAAGCTGATCGACATCGACCAGTGGATGGTCAACCCGTACTTCGCCCGCTGCTCCGGCGTGGACTTCCATGAGCGCGTGGGCGAGGAAGAACTCGCCGACGCGGTCGAGGGCGTGCTCAAGAAGGTGGCCAAGAAGTACCGCGAGTACGGCATCAAGGAGACCCCGTACGTGGTGGTCAAGGCCGATGCCGGCACCTACGGCATGGGCATCATGACCGTGCGCGACCCGTCCGAGGTCAAGGGCCTGAACCGGAAGGAGCGCAACAAGATGAGCGTCGTCAAGGAAGGCCTTGAGGTCAGCGACGTCATCATCCAGGAAGGCGTGCACACCTTCGAGAAGGTCAATGAAGCGGTGGCCGAGCCGGTGGTGTACATGATCGACCGCTACGTGGTCGGCGGCTTCTACCGCGTGCACACGGGCCGCGGCAACGACGAGAACCTGAACGCGCCGGGCATGCATTTCGTGCCGCTGGCGTTTGCGCCCAACGGCATCCCGGACAGCCACGCCAAGCCTGGCGCCGCCGTGCCGAACCGCTTCTACATGTATGGCGTGGTGGCCCGGCTGGCACTGCTGGCGGCGTCGCTGGAACTCGAGAAGACCGACCCGAACCCGATTATCTGAGCCGCCGCCATGCGCATCCTCTTCATCACCGATCCGCTGGAGACCTTCAAGACATACAAGGACTCCACCTACGCCATGATGACCGAGGCCGCCGCGCGCGGCCACGAGTTGTACTGGTGCCTGCAGCCGCAGCTGGCGCTGTCCGGCCGCACCGTCGAGACCGTGGCCACGCGCCTGCACCTGACCGGCGAGACCAGCGACGCCGACCACAGCGCCTGGTACCGCGAGGGCAACAGCGCGCTGGAGCCGCTGTCGGCCTTCGACGCGGTGCTGATGCGCAAGGACCCGCCCTTCGACATGGAGTACGTCACCAGCACCTGGCTGCTGGAGCTGGCCGAGACGCAGGGCGCGCGCGTGTTCAACAAGCCGCGCGCGATCCGCGACCATTCCGAGAAGCTGGCCATTGCCCAGTATCCGGAATACATCACGCCGACCCTGGTCACGCGCGACCTGGCACGCATCCGCGACTTCCACGCCGAGCATCGCGACATCATCGTCAAGCCGCTGGACGGCATGGGCGGCATGGGTGTGTTCCGCGTCGGCGCGGACGGCATGAACCTGGCCGCGATCGTCGAGACGCTGGGCCACGACGGCGCCCGCACGCTGATGGTGCAGCGCTATATCCCGGCGATCAAGGACGGCGACAAGCGCATCCTGCTGATCGGCGGCGTGCCGGTGCCATATTCGCTGGCGCGCGTGCCGATGGCCGGCGAGGTGCGCGGCAACCTGGCTGCCGGTGGCACCGGCCGCGCGCAGGAACTGAGCCCGCGCGACCGCGAGATCGCCGAGGCACTGGCGCCGGGGCTGTGGGAGCAGGGCCTGCTGCTGGTGGGCCTGGACGTCATCGGCGACTACCTGACCGAGGTCAATGTGACGAGTCCGACCTGTTTCCAGGAGATCACCCAGCAAACCGGCTTCCATGTCGCGGCGATGTTCATCGACGCGCTGGAGCACGCCGTGGACGCGGCCGGGCGCTGAGCCTGGCCGGCAGCGGGAGCGCGGGGGGCGCCTGCTACAATCGGGGCAATCCAACGGATTCACCATCATGGCAGGCATTCTGATCATTGCGCACACCCCGCTGGCTTCGGCGCTGCGCGATTGCGCCGCCCACGTCTACTGCGGCCAGCCGCAGCGGCTGGAAGCCATCGACGTCCTTCCCGATGCCGACCCCGCCGTCGTGCTGGCCGAGGCCAGGCGCCGGCTGGCGGCCATCTGCGAAGACAACGGCGCGCTGGTCCTCACCGATATCTTCGGCGCCACCCCCGCCAATATCGCCGCACGCCTGGCCGAGCCGGGCCGCGTGCGCGTGCTGGCCGGCGTCAACCTTCCCATGCTCGTGCGCGCGATCTGCTACCGCGGCGAAAAGCTCGACCAGCTTGCCACCAAGGCCCTGGCCGGCGGCTCGCAGGGGGTGCTGCAGGTCGGCACCACGACTGTCCAGAACCAAACCGCAAACCATCCCGACAAATATGCTGCAGAGGGACACCACCATCATCAATAAGCTCGGCCTGCATGCGCGCGCGTCCGCCAAGCTGACCCAGCTCGCCGGCAACTTTGTCAGCCAGGTCAAGATGTCCCGCAATGGTCGCCAGGTCGACGCCAAGAGCATCATGGGTGTCATGATGCTGGCCGCCGGGATCGGCTCCACGGTGACCCTCGAGACCGACGGCCCCGACGAGCAGGAGGCGATGGACGCGCTGCTGGCGCTGATCGCCAACCGCTTTGGTGAGGGAGAGTGAGGCCGGCGGCCTCGACCCGAATTCTTAAACGTTCCTGACGGAGCGGTACATGCCTTTCGCCCTGCACGGCATCCCGGTCTCGCGCGGCGTCGCCATCGGTCGCGCGCACCTGCTTGCGCCCGCGGCGCTGGACGTGTCGCACTACCTGGTCGATGAAGACCAGCTCGACGCCGAGGTCGAACGGCTGCGCGCAGCGCGCGCCGCGGTGCGCGCGGAACTGGCCGCGCTCAAGCGCGACCTGCCGCGCGATGCGCCCGAGGAGCTGGGCGCGTTCCTGGACGTGCACGCGATGATCCTCGACGACGAGGCGCTGGCGCGCGAGCCCGAGGCCCTGATCCGGGGCCGCCGCTACAATGCAGAGTGGGCACTTACCACGCGCCTCGAAGAGCTGATGCGCCAGTTCGACGAGATCGAGGATGAATACCTGCGTGAGCGCAAGACCGATATCCGGCAGGTGGTCGAGCGCATCCTGAAGGCGCTGGCCGGGGCTCCGGTGCTGGTGCCCGCGCCGGTGCCGGCGCTGGCCGCCGACGGCGAGGCCGCGACCGGGGTGATCGTGGTGGCCCACGATATCGCCCCGGCCGACATGCTGCAGTTCCGCCATACCATCTTCCACGGCTTTGTCACCGACATGGGCGGGCGCACCTCGCATACCGCCATCGTCGCGCGCAGCCTGGACATTCCGGCCGCGGTCGGGGTGCAGAGCGCGAGCGAGCTGATCCGCCAGGACGACTGGATCATCATCGACGGCGATGCCGGGCTGGTGATCGTCGACCCGACCGCCATCATCCTGGAAGAATACCGCCACCGGCAGAGCGAGCGCGCGCTGGAAAAGAAGCGCCTGCAGCGGCTGCGGCATACCCCGGCGGTGACGCTGGACGGGCTGGAAATCGACTTGCTGGCCAATATCGAGATGGCCGAGGACGCCGGCGCGGCGCTGTCGGCCGGCGCGGTCGGCGTGGGCCTGTTCCGTTCTGAATTCCTGTTCATGAACCGGCGCGACGAGTTGCCGGGCGAGGACGAGCAGTTCCAGGCCTACCGCGGCGCGGTCGATGCCATGCACGGGCTGCCGGTGACCATCCGCACCATCGACATCGGCGCCGACAAGCCGCTCGATGCCCGCGGCGACGGCCGCGGCGAGGAATTCGAGACCGCGCTGAACCCGGCGCTGGGCCTGCGCGCGATCCGCTGGTCGCTGTCCGAGCCGGGCATGTTCCTGACCCAGCTGCGCGCGCTGCTGCGGGCTTCGGCCTTCGGCCCGGTGCGGCTGCTGGTGCCGATGCTGGCGCACGCCAGCGAGATCGACCAGACCCTGGCGCTGATCGCCAAGGCCAAGCGCCAGCTCGACGAGCGCGGCGAGGCCTACGACCCGGGCATGAAGGTCGGCGCCATGATCGAGATCCCGGCGGCGGTGCTGCTGCTGCCGCTGTTCCTGCGCAAGATGGACTTCCTGTCCATCGGCACCAACGACCTGATCCAGTACACGCTGGCGATCGACCGTGCCGACAACGCGGTGGCGCACCTGTTCGACCCGCTGCACCCGGCGGTGCTGCAGCTGGTGGCGCGCACCATCCGCGAGGCCAACCGCGCCGGCGTGCCGGTGGCCGTGTGCGGCGAAATGGCGGGCGACCCGTCCATGACCCGGCTGCTGCTGGGCATGGGGCTGCGCGAGTTCTCGATGCACCCGGCGCAGCTGCTGCGGGTCAAGCAGGAGATCCTGCATGCCCACTGCGAGCGGCTCGAGCCGCTGGTCGACCAGGTCCTGCAGGCCTTCGATCCCGAGGAGCAGGCGGCCGCCCTGCGGCAGCTGGCACGACCCTGAAGGCATCAGGGTTTTCTGATGCAGAAAGGCGGCTGGTGCAGCACTTCCGCAAGCCGGAAAGTGCCGCAAAAGCCGCCTTCTTTTTGCATCCTGTGGCGTCTACCCGACCTCTCCCAATGTGGCTTAATGGGAATTGTTATCATTATTGATCTCTGATATTCTGACGTTCATTCGCAGTGGCATGCCGGTGCCACGCGCCCCAACGGAGGGACTTGTGTACGTCTGCATCTGCAACCAGATCACCGATCGTGAGATTCACGGTGCTGCGCACCTGGGCATCGAAACCCTCGACGAACTGGCCGAAACGCTTGGCGTCGGCACCTGCTGCGGCCGCTGCCGCGAGTGCGCGCACCAGGTGTTGCAGGAAGGCGTGGCGGCGGTGCGCAACGTCACCGTGGCGACCCTCGCCAACATCCAGGTTGTGGAGATTTCTTCCTGTTCCGCGTCGGGCCCATGTACCATAATGGACACTCGGGACCCGGCAGTCGCGAACGACCAGCGCAAGGCGCTGGTGGCCTGAACGCGCCCATGAACTGAAGATCCAGTTCACGGCGCGCTTTTGCGCTTTTTCCTTTTTCACTGACTGCACGGCGCCATTGGCGCCGTTTCGTGTTTTTGCGCGGGCCCGATGCAACAGGAGCCGCCAATGAAAGGTGACAAGAAGGTCATCCAGCATCTGAACGCCCAGCTCAAGAACGAGCTGACTGCGATCAACCAGTATTTCCTGCACGCCCGCATGTATCGCCACTGGGGCCTGAAGAAGCTCGGCGACGTGGAGTACAAGGAATCGATCGGCGAAATGAAGCACGCCGACCGCCTGATCGAGCGCATCCTGATGCTGGACGGCCTGCCCAACCTGCAGGATCTGCACAAGCTGCTGCTCGGCGAAGACACGCCCGAGATGCTCAAGTGCGACCTGAAGCTCGAGCAGACCGCGCATGCCACCGTCAAGGAAGGCATCGCCTACTGCGAATCCGTGGGCGATTACGTCAGCCGCGAAATCCTGGTCGATATCCTCACCGATACCGAGGAACATATCGAATACCTGGAAACGCAGCTGGACCTGATCGACAAGGTCGGGCTGCAGAACTACCTGCAGTCGCAGATGGAGCCGGGCGAGCAATAAGCCGGTCTCCGGCGTGGCCGCTCTCGATGAGCGGCCGCCCCAGCGCGCGGCGCCGTTCGGCTCCGCCTTGTTGCTCGCCTGCAGGCAGTAACCCTTCTCATTCCGATTCCTGTTCTTTATCCAGGCGTCCCTGGCGGGCAAAGGCTCCTGTCCCGCCATGGCGCCGCGCAAATCTCACCCTATGACCAATGATGCGCCCTGACACCGCGGACTTCCGCACCCTGTTCCTCAGCGGCGTGGCCATGCTGGACGTGCGCGCGCCGCTGGAATTCGCACGCGGGGCCTTCCCCGGCGCGGTCAACCTGCCGCTGATGGATGATGCCGAGCGCCACGAGGTGGGCCTGTGCTATGCGCAGAAGGGCCAGCAGGCGGCAATCGAACTTGGCCACCAGCTGGTGGCCGGGCTGCGCAAGGCCGCGCGGATCGCGGCCTGGGCGGAGTTTGCGCGCGCGCATCCGGACGGCTACCTCTATTGCTTCCGCGGCGGGCTGCGCTCGCAGCTGGTGCAGCAATGGCTGCACGCGGCCGGTGTCGATTACCCCCGCGTGACCGGCGGCTACAAGGCCATGCGCGGCTTCCTGATCGAGACCACCGATGCCGCGGCGGCCGAGCAGCAGTGGTTCGTGCTGGGCGGCCTGACCGGCAGCGGCAAGACCGATGTGCTGGCCGATGTGCCCGCCGCGATCGACCTCGAAGGCCATGCGCGGCACCGCGGCTCGGCCTTCGGGCGGCGCGCGCTGGCGCAGCCGCCGCAGATCGATTTCGAGAACGCGCTGGCCATCGACGTGCTGCGGCATATTGACGCAGGCTGGCGCGCGCTGCTGGTGGAGGACGAGGGCCGCTTTATCGGCAGCCGCGACGTGCCGCAGGCGCTGACGCAGCGCATGCAGGCCAGCCCGCTGGTGTGGCTGGAAGCGTCGTTCGACGAACGCGTGGAGCGCGTGCTGCGTGACTATGTGCAGGGGCTGGCGGCGGAGTTCATTGCCGAGAAGGGCAGCACGGAAGGCTTCGAAGCCTACGCCACGCGCCTGCGCGAGGCCATGGCCGGGATCTCGCCGCGGCTGGGCGGTGCCCGCTACGGCAAGCTGTCGGCGTTGCTGGACCAGGCGCTGGCGCAGCAGGCGGAGCGGGGCGAGGTGGATCTGCACCGCGGCTGGATCGAAGTGCTGCTGCGCGAGTACTACGATCCGATGTACGCCTTCCAGCGCGAACAGCGCGAGGCGCGCATCGTCTTTCGCGGTGACCGCGCCGCAGTCACCGACTGGCTGCGGGCGCACACGGCGCAGCGCGACTAGTCTGCGGCTTCAGTGCCCGGCGCAGACCGGGCAATCCGGCGTGCGTGCCAGCCGCATCGTGGTCCATTCCATCGACAGCGCATTGACCATCAGCAGCCGGCCCGCCAGGCTCTCGCCGACACCCGCGAGCAGCTTGAGCGCCTCGGCCGCCTGCACCGTGCCGACCATGCCGACCAGCGGCGCGAACACGCCCATGGTGGCGCAGGCCACTTCCGGCGCGGGTTCGGCCGGCGGGAACAGGCAGGCGTAGCAGGGCGCGTCGGGCTGGCGCCGGTCGAACACGCTGATCTGGCCATCGAAGCGCAGCGCCGCGCCTGACACCAGCGGCACCTTGTGGCGCACGCAGACGCGGTTGACTGCCTGGCGCGTAGCGAAGTTGTCGCAGCAGTCGAGCACCACGTCGGCCGTGGCGACGAGCTGGTCAAGCTCTGCGTCGCCCACGCGCGCGGTCACCGTCACGATCTCCAGCCCCGGGTTGATGCGCAGCATGCCTTCGCGCGCCGAATCCACCTTGGGCCGGCCCACGTTGGCGGTGGTGTGGATGATCTGGCGCTGCAGGTTGGTCAGGTCGACTTCATCGTTGTCGACCACCGTGATGCGGCCCACCCCGGCCGAGGCCAGGAAGGGCAGCGCGGCTGCGCCCAGGCCGCCGGCGCCGATCACCAGCGCATGGCCGGCAAGCAGGCGCCGCTGGCCCTCGATGCCGAGCTCGTCCAGCAGGATGTGGCGCGAGTAGCGCAGCAGTTGTTCGTCGTTGAGGCCGTCGTCGCTCATGAGGTAATCCCTCGAGTGCTGAAGGGGAGGGCGGTTTTGGGTGCTCCAAAGCCGCCCGAGCTAGCCCAAGCAAGGTGTTCTCCCTCTCCCCTCAGGGGGAGAGGGTTGGGGAGAGGGGTGGACTGGCAAGGAACCACTTCAAGCGAAGCCAGGGGTGTTAACCCGCCGCCCTCAGCCTTTGACACTCCTGCCCTCTCCCCCTGCCCCTCTCCCGCAAGCGGGAGCGGGGAGCAAACCGGCAGCCTGACTAAAGCCCCAGGGTCTCAGGGTGCCTTGCCCGTCGGCGTGCCCAGCGGCTCGCCGATCGGGGCGCTGGCCGGCGGCTGCTTGCCGGGGGCCGGTGCCGCCGGCTTGGCTGCCGGTGCGCTGGCACCCTTGGCGCCGCTCTTGCCCGAGGGCTTTGCCGCCTTGCCGTTGTCGGCAGGCGGATTGGTTTCCAGCTTCGACTTGGAGCGCTTGACCGGCTGGCCGTTGAGCTGGGCGATGGCCTGCTGCAGCATGAAGTCGTCGGCCGTGCCGAATTCCACCGGCTTCTTGCGGCGATCCTTCTCGCGCTCTTCCGGCGTCTTCTTCGCGTTCTCTTCTTCCAGGCGGCGCAGCTCGTCCACGCGGCGCTGCTCGCGCTCGGTCATTTCCGGCTGTTCCGATTCCTGCTTGTTGTGCAGGTGGCGCTCGGTGTCGATCTCGCGCGTGATCAGCGCGTCGTCCGGATCGCCTTCGGGGTTCTGGTCGACCGGGATGTCCGGACGGATGCCCTTGGCCTGGATCGACTTGCCGCTCGGCGTGTAGTAGTACGCGATGGTCAGCTTGATGCCGGTGTCGTTGGTCAGCGGGCGCACGGTCTGCACCGAGCCCTTGCCGAAGGTGGTCTTGCCCATGATCTGCGCACGGTGATGATCCTGCAGCGCGCCCGCCACGATCTCGGAGGCCGAGGCCGAGTAGGCGTTGGTCAGCACCACCATCGGGATCTTCTTGTAGAGCGCGGGCAGGTCCTTGAGCGGATCGTCTTCCAGCGACGACAGGCGGTAGTTGTTGTACGTCGCCTTGTACACGCGCTTGGCATCTGGCACCTGGCCGTTGGTGGACACCACCGTGGCGTCTTCCGGCAGGAAGGCCGCGGCCACGCCGACCGCGCCCTGCAGCACGCCGCCGCCGTTGTTGCGCAGGTCCAGCACCAGGCCCTTCATGTTGGGGTTCTTCTGCGCCAGCTCGGCCAGCTTGCGGGACAGGTCGGCGATGGTGCGTTCCTGGAAGCTGGTCAGGCGGATCCAGCCGATATTGTTGTCCAGCATCTTGGCCTTGACCGACTGCACGCGGATCTCGGCGCGCGTGATCGAGACCGGGAAGGTGCGTTCCTCGCTCTTGCGGTAGATGGTCAGCGTGACCTTGGTGCCGGGTTCGCCGCGCATGCGCTTGACCGCCTGCTCCAGCGGCAGGCCGCGCACGGGCTTGTCGTCGATGCGGGTGATCAGGTCGCCCGGCTGGATGCCGGCGCGGAAGGCAGGGGTGTCCTCGATCGGGTTGATCACCTTGACCAGGCCTTCTTCCTGCGAGATCTCGATGCCCAGGCCGGCGAAGCGTCCGCGCGTGCCTTCCTGCAGTTCCTTGAAGTCTTTCTCGTCGAGATAGGATGAATGCGGGTCGAGGCTGGCGACCATGCCCTTGATGGCTTCGGTCAGCAGCTTCTTGTCATCGACCGGCTCCACGTACTCGCGCTTGATCTGCCCGAAGATATCGGCCATCAGCCGCAGCTGGTCAAGCGGCAAGGGCCCCGATGAATTCTGGGCGGTCGCCGAAATCTGCAGCGTGGCGAGCACGCCGGCGACGAGACCGACAGAAACTAGGCTGATGTTCTTGAGCGTCTTGCGCATGAGGGCTGCCTGAACGTGTACTCGAAGTACTGGTGTACGGTATGGGGATTATGCCGGCTGCGGCCGCCCGGCGCCGGGCGGTTTGTCCGACAGTATAAGTGCGAGTGGTGAAAAGGGCCTGTCCCGTCCCGGCTCAGGGTGGGCGGCCGCACATCCGCGCGCGGCCGCCCGGGCGGGCTTCAGCGTGCCTTGCCCTGGCTGGCCACGGCCGCCAGCGAGGCGGCGATGGCGTCCTGGTCACCCAGGTAGTAGTGGCGCAGGGGGCGCAGGTCGGCGTCCAGCTCATAGACGAGCGGGGTGCCGTTGGGGATATTGAGTCCGACGATATCGTCATCCGAGATCTGGTCCAGGTATTTCACCAGCGCGCGGATGCTGTTGCCATGGGCGGCAATGACCACGCGCTTGCCGGATTGGATGTCGGGGGCGATGGATTCGTTCCACAGCGGCATCACGCGGGCCACGGTGTCCTTCAGGCACTCGGTCAGCGGGATCTCATTGCGCGGCACATTGGCGTAGCGCGGATCGTCGTACGAGGCACGCGGATCGGTGGGCTCCAGCGCGGGCGGCGGCGTGTCATAGCTGCGGCGCCACACCAGCACCTGCTCGTCGCCGAACTTGGCGGCCGTTTCTGCCTTGTTCAGGCCGGCCAGCGCGCCGTAGTGGCGCTCGTTCAGGCGCCATTCGTTGCGCACCGGGATCCACATCAGGTCCATTTCATCCTGCACATGCCACAGCGTGCGGATGGCGCGCTTGAGCACCGAGGTATAGGCCACGTCAAAGCCCAGGCCGGCATCCTTGAGCAGCTTGCCGGCCTGGCGCGCCTGGTTGGCGCCGGTTTCGGTCAGGTCGACGTCGACCCAGCCGGTAAAGCGGTTTTCAAGGTTCCACGTGGATTCGCCGTGGCGGATGAGGACGAGCTTGTACATGCTGCTGCTTCCAGAGAGTAGGTAACCTGCATGCGTCCGCGCCGTCACCTGGAGGGGCTGATGAGTTCCTTTTGGACATCCCATGTCTCAGACAGGCGACAATGGCGGATGGCCATGCGACGGCAGGGCCTGGACGCCAAACCGCGTATTTTATAATGCCGCCGACCCAACCTACCGGAATGCCAACGTGAATTTCTTCGCCGACTACAACAACCTCGCTCTGATCGCCCTTGCCGTGGTCTCGGGCGGCCTGCTGGCCTGGCCCGCGATCTCGCGCAGCACCCGCGGCAAGACCGTCAATACGGCCACCGCGACCCAGCTGATCAACAAGCGCGGCGCGGTCGTGGTCGACATCCGCGAGCCCGCCGAGTATGCCAAGGGTCACCTGCCGCAAGCCAAGAGCGCGCCGCTGGCCGACCTGCCCTCGCGCGCGGCCGGCCTTGCAAAGGACAAGGCTGCCCCCATCATCGTCGTATGCCAGACCGGCCAGCGCTCGGGCAAGGCCCAGGCAGCGTTGAAGGAAGCCGGTTACAGTGAGATCTACGCGCTCGAGGGCGGCATCGCCGCCTGGCAGCAGGCAGGCCTGCCGCTGGTGAAGTAATCCCGGGCAGCACCGCCATATCCGTCACAGCGCGCGCGCCCGGCCAGGCCGGGCCGCGCGCGCATTGCAGTCAAGGAGAACCCGCATGGCCCGTGTCGTCATGTACAGCACCGTGGTGTGCCCGTATTGCCTGATGGCTGAACGCCTGCTCAAGTCCAGGGGCGTGGAAACGATCGAGAAGATCCTGATCGACCGCGAACCGGGCAAGCGTGAAGAGATGATGGCCCGTACCGGTCGCCGCACCGTGCCGCAGATCTACATCGACGAGACCCACGTGGGCGGCTTCGACGACCTCTCGGCGCTGGACCGCCAGGGCGGCCTGGTGCCGTTGCTGGCCGCCTGAGCCGGTTGCGCCGGCGCTGGCGCGGAATCGTCTGATTCCGCGCCGCGCTGGTTCCGGCATACCCCGGCGCGGGTGAATTCGCCACCCGCGTCATGTACCATATGCGTTTTCCAAGCGGGCACCGGCCAGCCTTGCACGACGCAAGGACTGCGGCCGCCGCGCCCGATGCACATCCAGCCCATCCTCCCGGAAGCCTTTCATGAGCGACCAGCAAAACACCCAGCAGGACGATCAACCCTTCTTCAACATCCAGCGCGTCTACCTGAAAGACATGTCGCTGGAGCAGCCCAATTCGCCCGGCATCTTCCTGGAATCGGAAGCCCCGTCGGTGGAGGTGCAGGTCAACGTCGGCGCTTCGCAGCTGCAGGAAGGGATCTTCGAGGTGGTGGTGACGGGCACCGTGACGACCAAGGTGCAGGACAAGGTTGCCTTCCTGGTGGAAGCGCACCAGGCCGGCATCTTCGATATCCGCAACGTGCCGGTGGAGCAGCTGGACCCGCTGCTGGGCATCGCCTGCCCGACCATCCTGTACCCGTACCTGCGCGGCAATATCGCTGACGTGATCACCCGCGCCGGCTTCCAGGCCATCCACCTGTCGGAAATCAACTTCCAGGCGCTGTATGAGCAACGCCTGCAGGCCGCCATGGAAGAAGCCCAGGGTGCCGAAGGCGGCAACAGCGGCATCGTGATGCCCGACGGCAGCCAGGCCCGCCACTGATTCCGGCGTCCTGAGCCATCATCGGAAACGGGGCTGCGGCCCCGTTTTGCCTTTGGGCTACCATCGACTGCGTCCATCCTCGGATCGAGCTGCCATGAAACTGACCTTCCTCGGTGCCGGTGCCTGGGGCACCGCCCTCGCCAGCCATGCCGCGGCCACCAATGACGTGGTGCTGTGGGGGCGCGACCCCGCGCAACTCGCGGCCATCGCGGCCACGCGTGAGAACGCCGCCTACCTGCCCGGCGTGACGCTGTCCGAGAGGCTGGCGGTGCAGGCAGACTTCGAGCAGGCCGTGGCGCATGCCGCCGACGATGCCGACGGCATCGTGGTGGTGGCCACGCCGGTGGCGGGCCTGCGCGAGATGACGCGCCGGCTGGCCGCGCGCGGCGCCAGGCCGGTGTCGATGCTGTGGCTGTGCAAGGGCTTCGAGTCCGGCACCCACCTGCTGCCGCACCAGATGGTGCGGGCCGAACTCGACGCCGCCGGGCGCACCGAGGGCTTTGCCTACGGCGTGCTGACCGGCCCCAGCTTCGCGCGCGAGGTGGCGCTGGGGCTGCCGTGCGCGCTGACCGTGGCGGGCAACGAGCCGTCGCTGGCGGAGCGCGCGCAGGCGGCCTTCCACCATCATGCGATGCGCATCTACGGCAGCGACGACCTGACCGGCGTGGAAGTCGGCGGTGCGGTCAAGAACGTGCTGGCCATTGCCACCGGCGCCAGCGACGGGCTGGGCCTGGGCCTGAACGCGCGCGCCGCGCTGGTGACGCGCGGGCTGGCCGAGATGACGCGCCTGGGGCTGGCGCTGGGCGGGCGGGTCGAGACCTTCATGGGCCTGGCCGGCGTGGGCGACCTGATCCTGACCGCCACCGGCGACCTGTCGCGCAACCGCAAGGTCGGCCAGCAGCTGGCGGCGGGGCAGAGCCTGGAGCAGATCCTGGCCGGTCTGGGCCACGTCGCCGAGGGCGTGCGCTGCGCCCAGGCCGTGGCAGAGCTGGCCTCGGCTAACGGTGTCGAGATGCCGATCGCCCGCGCGGTCTGCGCGGTGCTGTTCGACGGGCTGAGCGCCGCCGATGCGGTGGCGCAGCTGCTGCAGCGCGACGCGCGCGACGAATGATGACTCGCGTATCCACCTTCTGATCCTCCGCACCGCATGCCCACACGACGACAAGCGCTGATCGCGCTGGCTGCCGCCTGCGCCGCCGGGACTTCCGGCAGCGTCTTCGCCCAACCCTGGCCCGCGCGCCCGGTCCGCATGGTGGTGCCGTTCCCGCCGGGCTCATCGCCCGACCTGATCGCGCGCATCGTGACCGAAAAGCTGGCCGCCGCGCTGGGCCAGCCGGTGGTGGTGGAAAACCGTCCCGGCGCCGGCGGCAATATCGGCACCGGCATGGTGGCGCGCGCCGCCCCCGATGGCTATACGCTGCTGTTCACCATCAACGGCCCGCTGGTGACAGCGCCGACGCTGTCGCGCAACCTGAACTACGACCCGTTCCGCCAGCTGGCGCCGGTCACGCTGGTGGCGACCTCGCCCAACGTGCTGGTGGTGGATGCACGCCTGCCGGTGCACAACCTGCGCGAGTTCGTCGCGCTGGCCCGGTCGAAGCCGGCCGAGCTGAACTATGGCTCGCCCGGCAACGGCAGCGCCTCGCACCTGGCGATGGAGCAACTCAAGGCGATGGCGGGCATCGACCTGCAGCACGTGCCATACCCCGGCTTCCCGCAGATCACCACGGCGATGGTGGGCGGGCAGGTGCAGGCGGGCTTCATGGTGCCGGCGATCGCGATGCCGCAGGTCAACGCGGGCAAGCTGCGCGTGCTGGCCGTGACCACGACGGGGCGCACGGCGGTGTTGCCGTCGGTGCCGACGGTGGCGGAATCCGGCTACCCGGGCTTCGAGGCGATTTCCTGGCAGGCGGTGCTGGCGCCGGCGGGCACGCCGCAGGCTGTGATCGACCGGCTCTACCGCGAGCTGGTGGCGATCATCGGCAGCGCCGACGTGCGCGACAAGATGCGCGCGCAGTATTTCGTGCCGGCCGGCACCGCGCCGGCCTCGCTGCGCCAGACCATGGTGAGCGAGAAGGCGCGCTGGGACAAGGTGATCCGCGCCGCCGGCGTGCAGCCGGAGTAGGCACTGGCCGGGCGGCTCAGCTGCCGCCTTCGAACCCGTTCTGGCGCCACGCCTCGAACACCACCACGGCGACCGTGTTCGACAGGTTCAGGCTGCGGTTGTCGGGCCGCATCGGCAGTCGGATGCGCTGCGCGGCCGGGAACCAGTCGCGCCGCTCCGGCGATAGCCCGCGTGTTTCGGAACCGAACACGAACCAGTCCCCGGGGCGGAACGCCACCTGGCCGAACGGTGTCGAGCCGCGCGTGGTCAGCGCGAACATGCGCGCCGGGTCGGGCTGCTCGCTGGCCATCAGCGCGTCCCAGCTTTCATGCACGCGCATGGTGGCGTACTCGTGGTAATCCAGTCCCGCGCGGCGCATGCGCGCGTCTTCCAGCGGAAAACCCAGCGGTTTGACCAGGTGCAGCTGCGCGCCGGTGTTGGCGCACAGGCGGATCACATTGCCGGTATTGGGCGGGATTTCCGGTTCGACCAGGACGACGTTGAACATGATGCGGGGGATGGCGGGCGCACTGCGCCTTTCGTCAGAACGGTGCGCAGCTTACCGCGCGCACCGGCCACTGTCATCCAAAGCTACGGCGTGCGCAGCGCGACGATCACGCTGACGCGGGCCGCGCCATGCGCCTTGAGCACGCCGGCGGCCTCGTGCAGGGTGGCGCCGGAGGTCATCACATCGTCCACCAGTGCCACGTGCAGGCCGTCCAGCCGCGCGGCGCGCGCCAGCCTGAAGGCGCCGCGCAGGTTCACCTGACGGGCGGCCAGGTCCAGCGCACTCTGGCTGCCGGTGTCGCGCTGGCGCTGCAGCAGCACCGGGTCGGCGCGCAGTCCCAGGTGGCGCGCCAGCGGCCGCGCGATTTCCCAGGCTTGGTTGAAGCCGCGCGCGGCCAGCCGCTGCGGCGACAGCGGGATCGGCGCCAGCAGGTCGGGCGCGGGCTGTCGGGCCCAGGCCCCCTGCAGTCCTGCGGCCAGCCTGGCCGCGAGCCAGCCCGCCAGCGGCAGGGCGTGGCCGAACTTGAGCGCCAGCACCAGCTGGTCCTGCGGCGAAGCGTAGTCGCCCAGCGTGTGGGCTTGGTCGTAGGCCGGGGGCGATGCCGCGCAGGCCGGGCAGTGGAAGTGGCGCCCCAGCGCCAGCGCGCAGGCGGGGCAGCGCCGCACCGGGCGCAGCAAGTCGGCGGCACAGGGCGCGCAGACCACCTGCCGCTGCACCGCGCCGCACAGCGCGCAGGCGCTCGGCAGCAGCAGTTCGCCGGCGCCGGCCAACACCTTGCCGGCGGCGCCGGCAGCCAGCGCGGCGCGCGCGTATACTTGCCGTCCGGCCGCGGCCCATCGGGCGCGGCGGCCGCGTTCATCCGGCGCCCGGGCCTGATCCTGTATCTGTCCCCGCGCCGGTTCCTGGTTTTCTTGCTGCCCTGTCTGCCCGTGTCCCTGCATGCCGCTGATTCCCCCGATGCCTTCCTGCCGCCCGCGCGCCTGACCCGGCTCGCCTTCGACCGGCGCAGCCGCGGCTTCGGCCAGCTGGACTTCCTGCTGGGCGAGATCGGCCGCCGCATGCAGGAGCGCATGGAAGTGATCCGCCTGGCGCCGCAGCGCGCGCTGGATATCGGCTGCGGCCACGGCCAGGGCCTGGCCGGGCTGCGCGCGCGCTTCCCGGATGCGCAGATCGCCGGGCTGGACATCTCCGGCGCGATGCTGGCCGAGGCCGGCCAGCGCGACCCGCAGCGCCGGCCCGGCTGGATCGGCCGCATGCTGGGCAAGCGGCCGCTCTTTGACCTGGTCCAGGGCGATCTTGCCACACTGCCTTTTGCGCCCGCGAGCTTCGACCTGCTGTGGTCCAACCTGGCGCTGCACTGGCATCCGGAGCCGCACCGCGTGTTTCCGGAGTGGCACCGCGTGGCGCGGGACGAAGGTCTGGTGCTGTTCTCGCTGTTCGGCCCGGATACCCTGAAGGAGCTGCGCGCGGCCTTTGCCGAAGTCGACCAGGCACCCCATACGTTGCGCTTTGTCGACATGCACGATATCGGCGACATGCTGGTGCACAGCGGCTGGTCCACCCCGGTGATGGACATGGAGGCGCTGACCGTGACCTACGAGTCCCCCGCCACGCTGCTGCGCGAGGTGCAGGCCTTCGGCGGCCTGCGCGGGCCGGCCGGGGCGCTGCCGCAGGGCCTGCGCGGCCGCGGCTGGTACCAGGCGCTGGCGCAGGCGCTGGAGCGCCGGCGCAACGCCGACGGCGTGATCCCGCTGACCTTCGAGATCGTCTACGGCCACGCCTGGAAGCTGGCCCCGCGTGGCGGCCAGGCGCTCGACGACCAGGGCCGCGCGGTGGTGCCGCTGGACCAGATCGGCCGTGCAAGGCCGCGTCGGACAAGTTAAAACAGAGTTAACTTGCGCCGGTGCGGAATTGCCGCAAACATAGCGCCGGCGCGGCGGGCAGGGCGATGGCGGGGCCCTTCCCTATGCACAGAATCAAGCGGCGCGCAAGCCGTCCGGTCAAGGCGCGCCCTTGTCCGTGTATGGGAAGCGCCCTATAATGCGCCAGTTTGTCGCAGTGGTCCCCTGGCACAAGAACGTCCTGGTTTTGCACTTGCACTGTGCGGCCCGGACGCCATCGTCCCGGGTGTGCATCCGATGCAGAGTGGTTGGCGATGCAAGACTTGGGTATCGCATTCCAGACGGCAGGTGGTGACTCCGGCGGAAATCTCGACGGACCTCCCCCCGCGCCCCACGACTGGCTGATGAAGCGGAATTGCTCGCTGAGTCCACGCCAGGTCGGCTGGTTTTACCTCTCGATCCTCACGGTTTCGCTTGCCATCGCGTTGTTTTTCGCGTGGCAAGGGTCCTGGCTCGTGCTGCCGTTTGCCAGCATCGAGCTGATCGGGCTGGGGATCGCGCTGCTGGTGTATGCGCGCCATGCGACAGACTATGAGCGCGTCAGCATTACCGACGGCATGCTGGTCGTGGAGACAGCCAGCGGCACAAAGGTGACGCGCCAGGAATTCAACCCGCGCTGGGTGCGGGTCGAACTGGGTGAATCGTTCCGCGCGCTGGTGACGCTGCGCTCGGGCGGACGTGAGGTACAGGTGGGGTGTTACGTGGACCCGTACCGGCGACGCAAGTTCGCGCAGGAGCTCGCAGCGGCCTTGCGCCGCCTCTGAGAGGCGGCGGTGGCGGCGGCGGGGACAGATTTGAATCTGTAAATTGGGTAGATAACAAATGAAAATGTGGAAGAAGGCATCCGCAGTTTGTCTGGCCGGCGCGTCCCTGCTTGCCAGCCAGGCGGCGTCCGCGGTCAGCGACATGCCGGGCGGCCCCGCCGTGCGCCAGCTCAACCTGACCGAGCCGGTAACCAAGATCGCCGAACAGATTCACTGGCTGAACTGGATGATGTTGATCATGTGCACGGTGATCTTCATCGCGGTATTCAGCGTGATGTTTTATTCCGTCTTCAAGCACCGCAAGGCCAAAGGTGCCAAGCCGGCTGCCTTCCACGAGAGCATCACGGTCGAAGTGATCTGGACCATCGTCCCGTTCATCATCGTGATCGCGATGGCCCTGCCGGCGACCAAGACCGTGGTGGCGATGAAGGACACCACCAACTCCGACATCACCATCAAGGCCACCGGCTACCAGTGGAAGTGGGGCTATGACTACCTGAAGGGCGAAGGCGAAGGCATCTCCTTCGTGTCGACCCTGACCACCCCGCGCGAGCAGATCAACAACGAGCAGCCCAAGTCGAACACCTACCTGATGGAGGTGGACAACGAGCTGGTCGTGCCGGTCAACAAGAAGATCCGCATCGTCACCACCGCCAACGACGTGATCCACGCCTGGATGATCCCGGCCTTCGGCGTCAAGCAGGATGCGATCCCCGGCTTCGTGCGCGACACCTGGTTCAAGGCCGAGAAGATCGGCGTGTACCGCGGCCAGTGCGCCGAGCTGTGCGGCAAGGAACACGCCTTCATGCCGATCGTGGTGCGCGTGGTTTCGGACGCCGACTACACCAAGTGGGTCGACGGCAAGAAGAAGGAGCTGGCGGCCAAGGCCGACGATCCCAACAAGACCTGGACGCTGGACGAGTCGAAGGTGCGTGGCGAGAAGGTCTACGCCGCCAACTGCGCGGTCTGCCACCAGCCCAACGGCAAGGGCGGCGGCGCCTTCCCGGCGCTGGACGGCTCCAAGCTGGTCAATGGCCCCAAGGCCGGCCAGATGCACATCATGATGGAAGGCAAGGGTGCCATGCCGTCGTGGAAGCAGCTCTCGGACACCGAGCTAGCCGCGGTCATGACCTACACGCGCAACGCCTGGAGCAACAAGACGGGTGAAGTGGTCCAGCCGAGCGACTTCGTGGGTGCCCGTGCGGGCAAGTTCCCCGAGGGCGGCGGCGCGGCAGGCGGCGCGGCGCCGAAGGCCGAAGCCAAGCCGGCCGACAAGGCTGACAAGCAGGCCAGCCTCGCGGGCAACCGCGTCGCGGGCTGACCCGCTGAAGACAGAACAGGATTAGAGGAGCATTTGCGATGAGTACTGCTACCCCGGACGCGCTCGCCCATCCGCACGATCATGCGCATGACGACCACGCGCACGACCACCCGCATGGCTGGCGCCGCTGGCTGTTCGCGACCAACCACAAGGACATCGGTACGCTGTACCTGCTGTTCTCGTTCATCATGCTGCTGTCGGGCGGCTTGCTGGCACTGCTGATCCGCCTGGAGCTGTTCGAGCCGGGCCTGCAGTTCTTCCGCCCCGAGCTGTTCAACCAGTTCACCACCATGCACGGCCTGGTGATGGTGTTCGGCGCGATCATGCCGGCCTTCGTCGGCTTCGCCAACTGGATGATCCCGCTGCAGATCGGCGCGTCCGACATGGCGTTCGCGCGCATGAACAACTTCAGCTTCTGGCTGATGCCGCCGGCCGCGCTGCTGCTGGCCGGTTCGTTCCTGGTCCCGGGCGGCGCCACCGCCGCCGGCTGGACCCTGTACGCGCCGCTGTCGGTGCAGATGGGCCCGGGCATGGACATGGCCATCTTCGCGATGCACATCATGGGTGCGTCGTCGATCATGGGCTCGATCAACATCATCGTGACCATCCTCAACATGCGCGCCCCGGGCATGACGCTGATGAAGATGCCGATGTTCTGCTGGACCTGGCTGATCACCGCCTACCTGCTGATCGCCGTGATGCCGGTGCTGGCCGGCGCCATCACCATGGTGCTGACCGACCGCCACTTCGGCACGAGCTTCTTCTCGGCCGCCGGCGGCGGCGACCCGGTGATGTACCAGCACATCTTCTGGTTCTTCGGCCACCCCGAGGTGTACATCATGATCCTGCCGGCGTTCGGGATCGTCTCGCAGGTGGTGCCGGCGTTTGCCCGCAAGCGCCTGTTCGGCTACAGCTCGATGGTGTACGCCACCGCCTCGATCGCCATCCTGTCGTTCATCGTGTGGGCCCACCACATGTTCACGACCGGCATGCCGGTGACCGGCCAGCTGTTCTTCATGTACGCGACCATGCTGATCGCGGTGCCCACCGCCGTGAAGATCTTCAACTGGATCGCCACCATGTGGCGCGGCTCGATGACCTTCGAGACCCCGATGCTGTTCTCGATCGGCTTCATCTTCGTGTTCACCATCGGCGGCTTTACCGGCCTGATGCCGGCCGTGGCCCCGATCGACATCCAGTTGCAGGACACCTACTTCATCGTGGCGCACTTCCACTATGTGCTGGTGGCCGGCTCGCTGTTCGCGCTGTTCGCGGGCTTCTACTACTGGGGTCCGAAGTGGAGCGGTTTCATGTACAACGAAACCCGCGGCCAGATCCACTTCTGGGGTTCGATCATCTTCTTCAACGTGACCTTCTTCCCGATGCACTTCCTGGGACTGGCCGGCATGCCGCGTCGCTATGCAGACTACCCGACCCAGTTCGCTGACTTCAATGCGATCGCGTCGATCGGTGCGCTGGGCTTCGGCCTGATGCAGGTGTACTTCTTCTTCTTCGTGGTGCTGCCGTCGTACCGCGGTGGCGAGAAGGCCGCCGACAAGCCCTGGGATGGCGCCGAGGGCCTGGAGTGGACCGTGCCGTCGCCGGCGCCGTTCCACACCTTTGAAGTTCCCCCGCAGGTCCGCTAAGGCGCGGCCAGCGTAATCAGGCAGCGGGAGGCGGCAGCGTCGCCTCCCGCGCCGGCAAGCAACAGAAGCAGCTATGCAGTCTCCAGACAAAAGCCCATCACGCCCGGACCAGAAGGCCGCCAACCGGCGCCTTGGCCTGATCCTGCTGTCGATCGTGGTGGTTTTCTTTCTGGGGTTCTTCGCCAAGATGATGTTTCTTGGCTGAGGCGGCAGGGTAGCGAGATGAGCATCGACCAGCAGGCTGGCAAAGAAGCGGATAAGCGGTTCAACCGCGGCATGATGCTGCGCCTGGTCGTGATCGTGGCCGTGATGTTCGGCTTCGGCTATGCGCTGGTGCCGCTGTACAAGAAGATCTGCGAGATCACCGGCATCAACGTGATCACCACGCGCGAGCTGCACGGCGCGGTGAAGAACACGCAGGTCGACAAGAGCCGCACCGTCACGGTGGAGTTCGACTCCAACGCGCGCGGGCCCTTCGCCTTCCGGCCGGTGAAGAACAGCATGGAAGTGCATCCGGGCGAGATGGCGACGATCGTCTACGAGGTGGCCAACGGGCAGCCGCGCGATATCTCGGCGCAGGCGATCCCGAGCTACGCGCCCAAGCAGGCGACCCAGTATTTCATGAAGCTGGAGTGCTTCTGCTTCAAGCAGCAGACGCTCAAGGCGAAAGAGGCGCGCGAGATGCCGGTGGTGTTCGTGATCGATCCCGCGCTGCCCAAGGATGTGAAGAATATTACGCTGTCGTACACCTTCTTCGAGGTGGGTGCGCCGGTGGCGCAGGCGCCCGAGGGCCAGCTGGCGCCGCAGCCGGCACCGGCCGGCAAGGGCATCTGAGGCGGCCGCGGTGCATGCCGGGGCTGAGGAGGACGGGCGATGGATGAGATGAAGGACGCGGTCAAGCGCAAGATGTCGTTCGGGCAGACCATGCGCGCGGTGTTGTGGTCGTTCATCGGCCTGCGCAAAGGCGCCGAGCACGAGCGCGACATGGCCCGGCTGAACCCGGTGCATGTGGTGATCGCCGGCGTGATCGCGGCGGCCATCTTCATCGCGGTGCTGGTGCTCATCGTGCGCACCGTGGTGGGGCAGGCAGCGGGATAGCAGGGCAGGAAGGGTAGACAACAAAAGCAGTCGCAGAACAAAGCAACCGCGGCGGCGGGGCTGGCCCGGAGGAGGGGACGGCCCGCAGTGCCAAAGCGCGGATCACGAATACTGAATCAAAGACTCTGAGCTGGAGATAAAAGAATGAGTGCGAATCGCGCAAACGCTCCGTACTACTTCGTACCGGGCCCGTCGCGCCACCCGATCACGGCAAGCTTCGGCCTGCTGATGACGGGCGCGGGAGCCGCCGGTTGGGTAAACGGGCAGCCCTGGGCGCCGTACCTGTGCGGCTTCGGCCTGCTGTGGTTCCTGTTCGTGCTCAAGAGCTGGTTTGGCGACGCCATCAGCGAGTCCGAAGGCGGCATGTACGGCAAGAACATCGACCTGTCGTTCCGCTGGTCGATGGGCTGGTTCATCTTCTCGGAGGTGATGTTCTTCGCGGCCTTCTTCGGCGCGCTGTTCTATGCCCGCACCATCGCCATGCCCTGGCTGGGCGACCTGAACAACAAGATCCTGTGGCCCGACTTTGCCGCGGTGTGGCCCAACACCGGCCCGGCCGGCGTGGTGGAAAATTTCCAGACCATGGGTCCGTGGCCGATCCCGACCATCAACACCGCGCTGCTGCTGATGTCCGGCCTGACGCTGACCTGGGCGCACCACGCGCTGCTGGCCGGCAAGCGCAACCAGCTGATCCAGGGCCTGTCGCTGACCATCCTGCTGGGCGCGGTCTTCATGTGCTTCCAGGTGTACGAGTACATGCACGCCTACTCGGAACTGAACCTGAAGCTGACCTCGGGCATCTACGGCTCGACCTTCTTCCTGCTGACCGGCTTCCACGGCTTCCACGTGACCATGGGCGCGATCATGCTGGCCGTGGTGCTGGTCCGCGTGCTGAAGGGCCACTTCACGCCTGACCACCACTTTGCATTCGAAGGCGCTGCCTGGTACTGGCACTTTGTTGACGTGGTGTGGCTGTTCCTCTACGTCGTGGTGTACTGGCTGTAAATCCGGCTGCCGTACCCGCCGGCGCGTCTCCCGGAGGCCGCCGGCGCCAACGCAAAAGAGAAACGCCGCAGGAGGTGGTCCAGCCTGCGGCGTTTGTCTTTTGCGAGCCTGGTGCCCGCTTGCTGGCGTTCAGGGCGCCATGCGGATGCCCGTGCTGTGGATCCAGCCCATCCAGTTCGCGAACAGGATGAACAGGAACAGCGCCACCGAGAAGCCGACGCGCAGCATCAGCGAGCGCATCATGTTGGGGGTCGTGCCGCGGTCGCGCATCATGAAGAACAGGGCGGAGGCCAGGCTGGCGATGATCAGGATGAAGGCAACGATGATGACAAAGCGCATGGCGGGGCAGGTCGGGGCCAGGAGCGACGGAAAAGCCCATTATCGCACCGGCCCGCGTAGCGGTCCCGCCTGGCGATGACGGTGCGCCGCTGGTTCAGCCCGCTGCCGCTGGCCGCTGCGCTGGTGGTGATCGCCGTGACCTGCGCGCTGGGCAACTGGCAGCTCAACCGCGCGCACGACAAGGAGGCGCGCGCGGCGCGGCTGCAGGCGCTGTCGGCGCAGCCGCCGGTGGTGCTGGGCACGGCCCCGCTGCCGCAGGTTGTGACCGACCGCACGGTCCGCGTGACCGGGCGCTTTGACACAGCCCGCACCGTATTGCTGGATAATCGCCCCCACGGCAATGGCAGCAGCCCCGGGGATAGCCGCGCCGGCTTCCTGGTGCTGACGCCGCTACGGATTTCAGCCGCCTCGCCGGCGCCCGCAGGTGCCGCCGGCGCCATGCAGGCGGTGCTGGTGCTGCGCGGCTGGTTGCCGCGCGACGCCCAGGACCGCACCCGGATTGCGCCGTTCCCCACGCCCGAGGGCGAGGTGACGATCGAAGGCACGGCACTGGCGGCCGTGCCGCGGGTCTATAGCCTGGGCCAGGACGCCGCCGGCAGCAAGATCCGCCAGAACCTGGACCTCGCTGCCTATGCGGCCGAAACCGGCCTGGCGCTGCACCCGCTGGTGCTGGAGCAGCGCAGCGACAGCGGCGATGGCCTGGCGCGCGACTGGGCCCCGGCCGACCTGGGCGCGGAGCGGCACTACGGCTATGCCTTCCAGTGGTTCGGGCTGGCCGCGCTGACGGTGGTGCTGGTGGTCGTGCTGGGCTGGCGCCGCGCGCGCCGGGTGGCAGCACCGTAACTCGAATGAACCGGGCGCATGCGCTCGCCGAAGACAAAGGACAGACGTACTCCATGGCACAGCAAGACTCCGCCCCGGCCACCGCGGCCTCGCCGCCGGATACCCGCATCGATGCGCGCACGCGCCGCGGCCGCCTGCAGATGCTGATGCTGTTGCTGGTGTGCGCGTCGCCGGTGATCGCCTCTTACTTCACCTATTACGTCATCAAGCCGCGTGGCGGCGCCACCAACTACGGCACGCTGGTCGACCCGCAGCGGCCGATGCCGCCGGTGCGCGTCACCGACGAGCAGGGCCGGGCCGTGCCGCTGGAGCAGTTCCGCGGCAAGTGGCTGCTGGTGACCACCGATCCGTCCGCCTGCGACGAGGCCTGCGCGAAGAAGCTCTTCACCATCCGCCAGATCCGCGCGGGGCAGGGCCAGGACCGCGAACGCATCGTGCCGGTGTGGCTGGTGACCGACGACGGCAAGATCGACGAGCGCCTGAACGCCGCCTACAACGAGCCCTACGCGGGTGTGCGCTTCCTGCGCATCGACCGCCAGGCCGCGCATCAGTGGCTGCCGGCCGAACCCGGCAAGCGCGCCGAGGACACCCTGTTCCTGGTCGACCCGCTGGGCAACCTGATGATGCGTTTCCCGCAGGACCCGGACCCCAAGAAGATGAGCGGCGACCTGAAGAAGCTGCTCAAGGTCTCGCGCATCGGCTAAAAGGGGACGGCATGCTGCTGCAACTGGCCATCATCGGCATCCTGATCGCGTTGTTCCCGCTGTCCTACGTGCTGGTGAAGGGGGACCGCAACAAGTACCGCAAGCTCGCCTGGATCACGGCGTTCCTGACGCTGGACCTGATCATGTTCGGCAGCTTCACGCGCCTGACCGACTCTGGCCTGGGCTGCCCCGACTGGCCCGGCTGCTACGGGCACTCCAACCCGCACGCCGCGATGGAGCCGATCCGCGCGGCCGAGACCGCGCTGCCCAGCGGCCCCGTGACGCTGGCCAAGGCGTGGATCGAGATGATCCACCGCTACTTCGCCATGGCGGTCGGGGTGCTGATCATCACGCTGATGGTGCTGGCGTGGGTCAAGCGGCGCGAGCTGAAGCAGTCGCCGTGGTTCGCCACCGGGGTGCTGCTGCTGGTGTGCGTGCAGGGTGCGTTCGGCGCCTTCACCGTGACCCTGAAGCTGCAGCCGATCATCGTGGTCACGCACCTGATGCTGGGCATGGCTCTGCTGGCCGTGCTGATCCAGCTGGGTTCGCGCAACGATCCACCGCACCCGGTCGCGGCGCAGGCCGCGCGGCTGCGCTGGCCGGTGCGCATCGGCCTGCTGCTGCTGGTGATCCAGATCTTCCTGGGGGGCTGGGTCAGCACCAACTACGCGGTGCTGGCCTGCACCGACTTCCCGCTGTGCAACGGCCAGCTGGTGCCCGAGATGGATTTCCGCCACGGCTTCACCCTGTGGCGCCAGCTTGGCATGACCGCCGACGGCGACTACATCCCGCACGCGGCGCTGGTGGCGATCCACTGGGTGCACCGCGGCTTTGCCTTTGTCGTGCTGGGCTACCTGGCGTGGCTTGGCCTGCGCGCGCGCAGGCTTGAAGGGCTCGCGCGCGCGGCCGGCTGGCTGCTGGCCACGCTGGTGCTGCAACTGGCCACCGGGATGTCCAATATCGTGTTCGACTGGCCGCTGGTGGCCGCGGTTGCGCACAACGGCGGCGCGGCGCTGCTCCTGCTGCTGCTGGTCCGCCTCCACTACAATACAGGGCTCGCAGGGCTCACCATGCGGGCCGCCGGCGCCCCCGCTGCCGTGCCGAACGCCGCCCGCGCCACATGAAAGACAAGACCCCTTCCGTGGTTACCGCTACCCACCCCCATTCGCTGGGCAAGTTGAGCCGGATACGGCACCTTGCCCGACAATATGCCGCCCTGACCAAGCCGCGCGTGACGCAGCTGGCCGTGTTCTGCGCCATCATCGGCATGTTCCTCGCCACGCCCGGCATGGTGCCGTGGCGCGTGCTGATCGGCGCCGCCGCCGGCATCTGGCTGCTGGCCGGTGCGGCCTTTGCCATCAATTGCCTGGTCGAGCAGAAGATCGATGCGCTGATGCGCCGCACCGCGTGGCGCCCGTCGGCCACCGGCGAGATCACCACGCCGCAGACCCTGGTGTTCTCCGCCATCCTGGGCGGCGCCGGCATGTGGCTGCTGCATGTCTACGCCAACGACCTGACGATGTGGCTGACCTTTGCCACCTTCCTCGGCTACGCGGTGGTCTACACCATCCTGCTCAAGCCGGCCACGCCGCAGAACATCGTGATCGGCGGGCTGTCGGGGGCGATGCCGCCGGCGCTGGGCTGGGCCGCGGTGGCGGGCGAGGTGCCGGCCGAGGCCTGGTTCCTGGTGCTGATCATCTTCACCTGGACCCCGCCGCACTTCTGGGCCCTGGCGCTGTACCGCCGCGCCGACTACGCCAAGTCCGGCCTGCCGATGCTGCCGGTCACGCACGGCGAGCGCTACACGCTGCTGCATATCCTGCTGTACACGCTGATCATGATCGCCGCGACGCTGCTGCCCTTTGTCTACGGCATGAGCGGCTATATCTACCTGGCGGCCGCGCTGGCGCTGGGCGCGGGTTTCCTGGCCTACGCCTGGAAGATGTACCGCAACTATTCAGACGAGCTGGCGCAGCGCACCTTCCGCTTCTCGATCCTGTACCTGTCGCTGCTGTTCGCCGCGCTGCTGGTCGACCACTACTTCAAGTTCGTGCCGCAGGTCTGACCTGTGGCCGACCGGCTGCGGCATCTTGTCGCGGCCGGCGCAGCGTGGCGGCACGATCGGCGATACTGCGTGATGTCGCCGCCCTCCGCTGCCGCTGTTTCCTCCCACCCCTGACCGGTCTCCGCCGCATGCCCCGCCTAAGCCCCGCCTCCGGCCTGTTCGCCGCCTTCCGCCGCTTTTCCCTGCTGGCCGCGCTTGCGCTGGCCGTGGCTGCCTGCGGGCAGCAGAAGGCCTCGTTCCGCAATGTCGACATCACCGGCGCGGCGGACTTCGGCAAGGACTTCTCGCTGACCGACCATCACGGCAAGGTGCGCACCATCGCCGACTTCAAGGGCAAGGCGGTGGTGATGTTCTTCGGCTACACCCACTGTCCCGACGTGTGCCCGACGACGATGGCCGAACTGAAGGCGGTGATGGAGAAACTGGGCCCCGACGCCGACCGCGTGCAGGTGCTGTTCGTCACGGTCGACCCGGAACGCGACACGCAGGCGCTGCTGGCCCAGTACGTGCCGGCCTTCGATGGGCGCTTCCTGGGGCTGCGCCCGGCCGATGAAGCCGCACTGCAGAAGTTGACCAAGGACTTCAAGGTGTTCTACGCCAAGGTGCCGGGCAGCTCCCCGACCAACTACACGGTTGACCACTCCGCGGGCAGCTATGTGTTCGACCCGGACGGCAAGCTGCGGCTGTTCATCCGCCACGGCCAGGGTCCGGATCCGATCGCGCACGACCTGAAACAGCTGCTGTCGTGACGTGAAAGGGAGGGAAGGGTGCGGCATAAGGTCGCACTAACCCCTCGCGGGCAACAAAAAGGCCGGTCCAGTGGACCGGCCTTTTGCATGGCTGGGGGTGCGGATCAGGCGAACGCCTGCAGCGCCCCCTTCATCTTCTTCATGGCCGCGGCCTCGATCTGGCGGATGCGCTCGGCCGAGACGCCGAACTCGTCAGCCAGCTCATGCAGCGTGGACCCGCCCGAGCCATCGTCTTCGACGTGCAGCCAGCGCGCCTCGATGATGCGGCGGCTGCGTTCGTCCAGCTTGCCCAGCGCTTCTTCCAGGCCCTCGACCTGCATGCGGTCGTGGCGCTTGGCTTCCAGCACGCGGGTGGGCTCGTTGTGGTTGTCCGCCAGGTAGGCGATGGGGGCGAATTCCTCTTCGCCGTCGTCGATCTGGCCTTCCAGCGCCAGGTCGCCGCCCGACAGGCGGGTCTCCATCTCCATCACTTCTTCGGGCTTGACGTTCAGCTCGCGCGCCACGGCCTCGACCTGCTCCGGCGTGAACGTGTGCGCGCCCTGCTTGTGGCTGCGCAGGTTGAAGAACAGCTTGCGCTGGGCCTTGGTGGTGGCCACCTTGACCATGCGCCAGTTCTTCAGCACGTATTCGTGGATCTCGGCCTTGATCCAGTGCATCGCGTACGACACCAGGCGCACGCCCTGGTCGGGGTCGAAGCGCTTGACCGCCTTCATCAGGCCGATATTGCCTTCCTGGATCAGGTCGGCGTGGGGCAGGCCATAGCCCAGGTACTGGCGGGCGATCGACACCACCAGACGCAGGTGGGACATCACCATCTGGCGGGCAGCATCAACGGAATCGTGGTCGCGGAGCTCGCGCGCCAGACGCTGCTCTTCCTCCGCGGTCAACAGCGGAATCCGGTGGACAGCCTGGATATAGCTGTCGAGGTTGCCAACGGTGGCCGGGAAGGTCAGCGCGAAGCTGCCCGTGCTCCGGGGTGCCGTCGGCAGACGGTTATTCAGGGTTTGGTCGGCAGACAAGACTGCGTTCACTCAATGGCTCCTTTCGCATCCGGCGGTTCGGTTGCCGGGGTGCCGCGCCTGTTGGGGCGGTGGCACTGCAACACATATTAGCACTCAGGCCGGGTGAGTGCTAATTGGAGCCCCGATGGTCGTGATAGTTCCTCTCGATCGCTCTTGCTGCTGGCATAGCTACTTGCCACTTCGAGCGGCGGGAACGATACCCACGGTTCGGCGCACTGGATGTTAGAGCGGTGCGGGGCACGGCGGTTCTGCCCGCTGCTGCAATGATTTGTTGCAGCAGCGGCTACACTCGACCAAGCTGCGGCGCGCTGGCATCCTTGCAAGCCTCTCTCATTCCACCGGAGGAGTTATGTCTGCTATCGAACACTTGCTCAAGCCGCATGTGCGCGACCTGGGCGATTTTACCGTGCGCCGGCTGTTGCCCGCCGCCGCCGCCCAGACTGTCGGGCCGTTTATCTTCTTCGACCATATGGGGCCGGTGCAACTGCCGCCGGGCGGCGGAGCCGACGTGCGCCCGCATCCACATATCGGGCTGGCCACGGTCACTTATCTGTTCGAGGGCGAGATCATCCACCGAGACAGCCTGGGCAGCGACCAGGCGATCCGCCCGGGCGATGTCAACTGGATGACCGCCGGGCACGGCATCGTGCACTCGGAGCGCTCGCCCGAGCATGTGCGCCCCGCCGGGGCCCGCCTGCACGGCATCCAGACCTGGGTGGCACTGCCGCAGGAGCATGAGGGTGCCGAGCCGTCGTTTTTCCACCATCCAGCCGCCACGCTGCCACGGATCGAGCGGCCGGGCGTGCGCATGGTGGTGATTGCGGGCGATGCCTTTGGCCAGGTCTCTCCGGTCAAGATCTTCAGCCGCACCCTGTATGTGGCGATCGAGCTGGATGCGGGCGCGAGCGTGGAGATCCCGGCCGATCATGCCGAGCGGGGCATCTATCCGGTGGATGGCGCGGTGGCGCTCGACGGCGAGCCGCTGCCGGCCGAGCATATGGTGGTGCTCACGCCGGGCCAGCCCGCGACGCTGACGGCCACGACACCGTCGCGCGTAATGCTGCTGGGCGGTGACCCGACCGACGGGCACCGTTTTATCTACTGGAATTTCGTTGCCAGCAGCAAGGTGGCGATCGAGGCCGCCGCCCAGCGCTGGGAGGACGACCAGTTCCCGCACGTGCCGGGCGAGACCGAGCGCATCCCGCTGCCCCCGCGCAAGCCCTGACAGCGGTCCCGGGGCTGGCTCAGACCGGGCTGGCCCAGGTCACGCGGGTGCCTTGCCGCAGGCATTCGCGGATAGCCTCGACCTGGATCGCGATCGGCGCCGGCACCGGCGCCGCGCCGTCCAGCACGCGCCGGATCCAGGCCACGGTCTGGCCGGCGTCGCTGCCGGGCGGCAGTTCAGGCACTTCGGCCAGCGAACCCACGGCCGGATCGACCAGCGTCTGCTGGTGCCCCTCGTGCAGCCAGTCGATGCGGCTGGTGCGGCGCGCATCGGCCACCACTTCGCCCTCGGTGCCGCGTGCCAGCAGCACGTTGGCGGGTTCATGCGAGAAGTAGTCGGTCAGCGTCTCGCGGTATTCGGGGTGGGTGTAGCTGTACAGGCGCAACCCTTCCGCGGGCGAATGCTCGCCCACCGGCTGCAGCATCTTGGCCACCGTGTGCGCCGAATTGCGCAGGCCGATCACGGTGCGCCGCTCCAGCAGCTGCGACAGCCCGGGCGACAGCACATCCACCGGCAGCACCGCCAGCGGCCCGAGGTCGCTGCCCTCGCGCAGCCGTGCCGAGGCCTCGCCGGTAGTCGCGCACAAGGGCACGCCCAGCGCCTCGAACAGCGTCATGCTGGTCACGCGGCCATTGAACAGGCGCGTGCCGTGCACCAGCACGGGGACATCTTCGCGCGCCAGCAGCAGCGCCAGCAGCGGCACCAGGTTGGGTTGCTTGCGCGCGCCGTTGTAGCTGGGGATCACCACCACCTGCCGGTCAGGCGGCGCCGGCAGCGGCTGGCAGTGCGCATGGGCGGCTTCCAGCATGCCGGCCAGCTCGTGCGGGGCCTCGCCCTTGATGCGGTAGGCCATCAGGATGGCGCCAAGCTCCAGGTCCGAGACGCGCCCGGCCAGCATGGCGTCGAACAGGGCCTGCGCGTCTTCGCGCGGCAGCGCCCGCGCGCCGTTGACGCCGCGGCCGATCTCCTTGATATAGCGGGCAGCAGGGAAGGACGTGGCTGGCGTGGTCATGGCGGCGTGGGGGTAGTCTGTTCTGGGTTCATGATAGCGGAGCCAGGCCGCCGCGCCCATCGCCGCCTGTGCCACATAGGGCCGCCCACCCGCACGCGGCCGGCGGGCACTACGCGGCTTCCTGCAGCGCCGGGTTGCGCTGCTTGCGGTAGAGGAAGTCCAGCACCGCGGTGCGGCAGGCGTGGTAGCCCTTGTCGTCGGCCAGCGCGACGCGGTCGCGCGGACGCGGCAGCTCCACCTTCAGGATCTCGCCGATGGTCGCGGCCGGACCGTTGGTCATCATGACGATGCGGTCGGCCAGCAGCACGGCCTCGTCGACATCGTGGGTCACCATCACCACGGTGCTGCGGGTGCGCGCCACGATCTTGATCAGCTCGTCCTGCAGGTGCGCGCGCGTGAGCGCATCGAGCGCGCCGAAGGGCTCGTCCATCAGCAGCACCTTGGGCGCCATCGCCAGCGCGCGGGCAATGCCCACGCGCTGCTTCATGCCGCCGGAGATCTCATGCGGGTACTTGTTCTCGGCGTGCGTCAGGCCCACCAGCGCCAGCGTGTCGTGCGTGCGCGCCTTGAGCTGCGGCTTGCTCTCGCTGGCGGCGAAGACGCGCTCCACGCCCAGGTAGACGTTCTCGAAGCACGTCAGCCACGGCAGCAGCGAATGGTTCTGGAACACCACCGCGCGCTCCGGCCCCGGCCCGGCGATCTCGCGCCCGGCGCAGATCAGCGCGCCGGTGGTGGGCGTGGCCAGTCCCGCGACCAGGTTCAGCAGCGTGGACTTGCCACAGCCTGAATGGCCGATCAGCGTGATGAACTCGCCCTCGGCGATATGCAGGTTGATATCGCGCAGGGCGACGAACGGGCCCTTGCGGGTCTTGAAGGTCTGGCCGACGTTTTCGATGCTGACGAACTTGTCCATGGCGATTCTCCCCGCGTGTCAGTTGGTGCCGTAGCTGAAGCGCCGGGCCAGCGCCAGCAGCGCGTGCTCCAGCAGCAGCCCGATGATGCCGATCACGAAGATCGCGATCACGATGTGCTCGACCTTCAGGTTGTTCCATTCGTCCCACAGCCAGAAGCCGATGCCGGTGCCGCCGGTCAGCATCTCGGCCGCGACGATCACCAGCCACGCGGTGCCGATCGACAGCCGCACGCCGGTCAACATGTAGGGCAGCACCGCGGGGAACAGCACCCGCGTGAACACCTTCCATTCCGACAGGTCCAGCACGCGCGCCACGTTCAGGTAGTCCTGCGGCACGCGCGTGACGCCGACCGCGGTGTTGATCACCATCGGCCAGATCGAGCAGATGAAGATCGCCCAGATCGCGGCCGGGTTGGCGGCCTTGAACAGCAGCAGGCCGATCGGCAGCCACGCCAGCGGCGAGACCGGCCGCAGCAGGCTGATCACCGGCGCGGTCATCGCGTTCAGGAAGGCGAAGCGCCCGATCAGGAAGCCGGCCGGGATGCCGACCAGCGCGGCCAGGCCGAAGCCCGCCGCGACGCGCGCCAGCGATGCCAGCACGTTCCAGCCGATGCCCTGGTCATTGGGCCCGTTGCGGTAGAACGGGTCGGCAAACAGCGGCACCGCGGCGTTCCATGTGGCCTGCGGCGTGGGGATGGCCGGGATCATCGTGGCGATGCCGTGCCAGGCCAGCACGAACAGGGCAAAGCCCAGTGCCGGTGGCACGGCCTTGAGCACCAGCGCGGCGACCGCCTCGCGGCGTTGCGAGCGCCGTGCCTGCGCGGCGATTTCCTGCTCGCGCCGGCGCGCCCGCTCCTTGGTGTCGGGGTCGGCGCTGGCGGCTACGGTTGCACCATCGGGCGTGGGGTGGGCTATGGCATTCACGTCTGGCTCCTTTCGTCAGGGGCACTGCGGATCAGTGGGGGAAGGCTTGCGTCAGGCCTTGATCTTGAAACCGTCGGCGTAGGCCTTGGGGTCCTTGCCGTCCCAGACCACGCCGTCGATCAGCTTGGCGCTGCGCATGTCGCTCTTGGGCAGCGGCACCTGCGCGGCGGCGGCGGCCTGCTTGTAGACGTCGATGCGGTTGACCTGCCTGGCCACGGCGAGATAGTCCGGATGTTCCTTCAGCAGGCCCCAGCGCTTGTGCTGGGTCAGGAACCACATGCCGTCTGACAGGTACGGGTAGTTGGCGCTGCCGTCCTGGTAGAACTTCATCGCGTCGGGGTCGTCCCAGGTCTTGCCCAGGCCGTTGGTGTAGCGGCCCAGCATGCGGTCCAGGATGATGTCCATGTCGGTGTTGACGTAGGACTTGGCGGCAATGGTCTCGGCGGTCTTGCGGCGGTTGGAGGCCGACGCATCGATGAACTTCGATGCCTCCAGCACCGCGGCCACCATCGCGCGCGCGGTGTTGGGGTATTTCTGCACGAACTCCGCGGTGGTGCCCAGGGTCTTCTCGGGGTGGCTCTTCCAGATGGCCTGCGTGGTCTCTGCGGTGAAGCCGATCTTGTCGGCGATGGCGCGCGCGCCCCAGGGCTCGCCCACGCAGAAGCCATCCATATTGCCCACGCGCATATTGGCCACCATCTGCGGCGGCGGCACCGTGATGGCCTTGGCGTCCTGCATCGGGTTGATGCCGTTGGCCGCCAGCCAGTAGTACAGCCACATCGCGTGCGTGCCGGTGGGGAAGGTCTGGGCGAAGGTGTAGTCGCGCTTCTCCTTCATCATCAGCGCCTTCAGGCTGGCGCCGTCCTTGACGCCTTTCTCGGCGAGCTTGGACGACAGCGTGATGGCCTGGCCGTTGTGGTTCAGGTTCATCAGCACGGCCATGTCCTTCTTCGGGCCGCCGATGCCCAGCTGCACGCCGTAGATCAGGCCGTACAGCACGTGCGCCGCGTCCAGCTCGCCGTTGACCAGCTTGTCGCGCACGCCGGCCCATGAGGCTTCCTTGGTCGGCGTGATCTTGATGCCGTATTTCTTGTCCAGCCCGAGCGTGGCGGCCATCACCACCGAGGCGCAGTCGGTCAGCGGGATAAAGCCGATGCGCACGTCGGCCTTCTCGGGCGCGTCCGAGCCCGCTGCCCACGCACCGGCGCGCACCAGCGGATCGACCAGCGTCATCACGCTGGCGCCGGCGATGGTGGCCAGCGCGCGGCGGCGGCCGCTGCTGGCCGGCACGGCGTCGGCAGCCGCGTCGGGAACGTGGACGGCTGCGTGCAGCGGCTTGGCAATCCTGAGGCGAGAGGGCATTGCATGGCTCCAAGAAAAAAGGCGTCCCCTCCGCGACCGGCTTCGCCAGAAGACCGGTGCGGCGCAGGGACGCCGTTGTCCGTGGCGTGACGCAGCCCGCGTTGGCCGTGTCCGCCGAAATTGTTGGTCGGCCGCCGTTGGCCGATACCTGCATAACGCAAGGCGTGTGCCAGCCTGTGCAGTGCAGCATTCGAGGGCGGATTTGTGACGGATCGGGAGGTAATGATCGGATGCGGTGCGCGCGCGCTGGCCGCCGCCACATTCGGGGGAGCATAGGAGGGAGGTGGAGCAGCGCGGCAGCGCCAGGAGCGTGCATTGCACCAGTCGCGTGCGGCAGCGCACCACGGCTGGCAGGCGGGAGCGGCTCAGCCCATCACGTCGATCACGCGCTGGGCCGCGTCCACCAGCTTCAGGCCGCGCTCCATCGCCATGCTGCGCAGGCGCTTGTAGGCCTCGTCCTCGCTGAGGCCGCGCGCCTGCATCAGCAGCCCCTTGGCGCGCTCGACCACTTTGCGCTCGGCCAGCTTGAGCCGGGTGGCATCGAGCTCGGCGCGCAGCTGCTGGTCCAGTTCGAAGCGTGCGTAGGCCACGTCAAGCACGGTCTTGACGCGCTCGGCGCGCAGGCCGTCGACGATATAGGCGGTGATCCCCGCCGTCAGCGCTGCCTTGATGCGCTGGCTGTCGTCGTTGTCGGTGAACAGCACGATCGGACGCGGCGCATGCTGGGTCGAGACGCAGACATGCTCGATGGTGTCGCGCGCGGCGGATTCGGACGCGATGATCAGCATGTCAGGCTGGGTGGCCGTGATCACATCCGGCAGGCGCAGGTCGGCGTCGACGATCTGGATCTCGGTAAAGCCCGCGCTGACCAGCCCGCCGCGGATGGTCTCGACGTTCAGCGGGTCGGCGTCATGCGGGTCGCGCACGAGCAGGATCCGCAACACCCGGCCGCCGGCAGTGGGCGGGGCAGGTGCAGCAGCGGTGGGCGATGGGGGCGGGTGGCGTCGTGTCATGGCTAGGCTCTGTTGCAGTGCGCCATGCAAGATTCGCGCCGGGCAAGTATCCGGTACCTGCGCCAGTCCGGTGCGCTGGCGCTGCGAGGATGCCTGGATTCATTGTATGCGGTCGTACGCAGAGCCAACTCTCGCGGTGTATCCTGTTGCCCTGCTGCGCCGGGGCGTCTGCTGGCGACGCCGCGCATGGCTGCATCCTGCAATCCTGCCCACCCGCGCCGCAGCACCGATCAGAACAATCTGGAGAGATGCATGACCGAATTCGTGTTCGCCCCGGCCGCGCCCGTTGGCGTGCCGGTGCGCGGCAGCAATGCTAGTTTCCCGGTCCGGCGCGTGTACTGCGTCGGCCGCAACTATGCTGCCCACGCCCGTGAAATGGGCTCGGACCCCGACCGCGAGCCGCCGTTCTTCTTCTGCAAGCCGTCCGACGCGGTCAGCTACGTCGCCGACGGCACCGAAGGTGCCTTCCCGTACCCGCCGGGCACCAGCAACTGCCACTATGAAGTGGAGCTGGTGGTGGCGATCGGCAAGGGCGGACGGGACATCCCGGTCGACCAGGCAGCCGGCCACGTGTTCGGCTACGCCGTGGGCCTGGACATGACCCGCCGCGACCTGCAGAACGAATCGAAGAAGACCGGCCGCCCCTGGGAGACCGGCAAGGCCTTCGACCAGTCCGCGCCGATCGGCCCGATCGTGCCGGTCTCGGCCATCGGCCATCCGGAGAAGGGCGCGGTGACGCTGGCGGTCAACGGCGTGGAGAAGCAGCGCGGCGACCTGTCCGACCTGATCTGGTCGGTGCCGGAGATGGTGTCGTACCTGTCGAAGCTGTTCGAGCTGCAGCCGGGCGACCTGATCTTCAGCGGCACGCCCGAAGGCGTGGGCCCGGTGGTCAAGGGCGATGTCATGCGGTGCCACGTCGGCGGCGTGGGCGATCTCACCATCAAGGTAGTCTGATCCAATGCTAAAGCTTTACAGCTATTTCCGCAGTTCGGCCTCATTCCGCGTGCGCATTGCGCTGGAACTCAAGGGGCTGTCGTATGACTATGTGCCGGTGCACCTGCTGAAGGAAGGCGGCCAGCAGCTCAAGCCGGAGTTTCGCGCCGTGAATCCCGACGGCCTGGTGCCGGCGCTCGCCGACGGCGAGCACGTGCTGCAGCAATCGCTGGCCATCGTCGAATACCTGGACGAGGTCCATCCCGAGCCGAAGCTGCTGCCCGGCACGGCGCTGGACCGCGCCTATGTGCGCGGACTGGCCCAGGAGATCGCGTGCGAGATCCACCCGCTGAACAACCTGCGCGTGCTGAAGTACCTGAAGCACACCGTGGGCGTGACCGACGAGGTCAAGGACGCGTGGTACCACCACTGGATCGAGCTGGGCTTTGCGTCGCTGCAGGCCAACCTGGAGCGCGGCGGCAAGGCCGGGCGCTTCTGCTTTGGCGATACGCCCACGCTGGCCGATATCTGCCTGGTGCCGCAGGTATTCAACGCGCAGCGCTTCAATATCGACCTGGCCCCCTACCCGGCGATCGCCAGGATCTATGAAACCTGCATGGAGCTGCCTGCTTTCCAGAAGGCGGAGCCGAAGGCGCAGCCTGACGCGGAATAAGCGTTCGCAGGCCTGCAAGGCAAAACGCCCCGGCACTGCCGGGGCGTTTTTGCTTTGCACGGGTTGCCGGGCCTTACCCCAGCAGCGCTTCGGCGAACTCATCCGCCTTGAACGGCTGCAGGTCCTCCACCTTCTCGCCCACGCCAATGAAATAAACCGGCACCGGGCGCTGGCGCGCGATCGCCGCCAGGATGCCGCCCTTGGCGGTGCCGTCGAGCTTGGTCACGATCAGGCCGGTCAGGCCCAGCGCGTCGTCGAAGGCGCGGGTTTGCTGCAGGGCGTTCTGGCCGGTATTGGCGTCGATCACCAGCAGCACCTCGTGCGGCGCGCTCGGCATGGCCTTGCTGATCACGCGCTTGACCTTCCTGAGCTCTTCCATCAGGTGCAGCTGCGTCGGCAGGCGGCCGGCGGTGTCGGCCATGACGATGTCGATGCCGCGCGCCTTGGCCGCATTGACGGCGTCGAAGATCACCGCCGCCGGGTCGCCGCTTTCCTGCGCCACCACGGTGACGTTGTTGCGTTCGCCCCAGATCGTCAGTTGCTCGCGCGCGGCGGCGCGGAAGGTATCGCCGGCGGCCAGCAGCACCTTCTGGTCATAGCGCTGGAAGTGCTTGCACAGCTTGCCGATGCTGGTGGTTTTGCCGGCGCCGTTGACGCCCGCGATCATCATCACCAGCGGCTGCTCGCGGCCCAGCGCCATGGTTTTTTCCAGCGGGCGCAGCAGCTGCGTCAGCAGCTCGCGCAGCGCCGCCTTGACGCCTTCGGCGGTCTCGATGCGCTCGGCCTTGACGCGCTTGCGCAACTCGCCCAGCAGGTACTCGGTGGCTTCCACGCCGGCATCGGCCATCAGCAGCGCGGTTTCCAGTTCTTCGAACAGGGCCTCGTCGACCTTGACGCCGACGAACAGCGTGCCGATGTTGCGGCTGGTCTTGGACAGCCCGGTACGCAGCCGATGCATCCAGCCCAGCTTCGCTTCAGCAGTCTGGGCGGGCGGCGGGACCAGCTCGAGCGCTTCGGCCGGTGCGGGCGCCGGCACGGGGATCGGGGCCGCCACGGGCGCTGGGGCAGGGGGTGGCACTTGCGCCGGGACCGGTGCCGGTGCGGGCGCAGGGACTGGCGCAGGCGTGGGGGCCGGTGCCGGTACGGGGGCGGGAACCTCGACCGGAGCGGGGGCCGGGGCTGGCGCCTCGGCGGGCTCGGCCTTGCGCTTCTTCCAGAAACTAAACATTGGGGAATGGGGTCAATACCGGGGCCGATACCCTGGCGGCAGCCAATGCCAGCAGGCAACCGGTTATAAATCAATGGGTTACGCAGGCGTCGCGATGGCTGGGGAGAAACCGTTGTGGTCCCGGCCGGCGATTGCGTATAGTTCGCTACATGGCAGATTCATGCGCGCAGTCTTGCGCACGTGAGTCGATCGGCAAAATTCTAGCAGACGGGGTCGCATGAACCATTGCGCTGTCCTGACCGCTGCGGGCGCACAAGGCACCAAAGCCTGCGTCCCAACGCGCTTCCAACGCCTTTCATCCTCCTCCGAACCGCTTCCCGCCCGCGCCGCGCGTCTCGCGCGGCGAGTCATTCCCACGCTGCTGCTGGCCTTGCTGCCGTGGTCGATGCCGGCAGGGGCGCAGGGCGTGGTGGCCTCGCCGATGCCCGGCACGCAGACCGCCCCGGCCGGCGCGACCGCGCATGGCACGACCGAATACCGCCTGTCCAACGGGCTGCGGCTGATCGTCAAGGAAGACCACCGCGCGCCCACGGTGGCGCACCAGATCTGGTACCGCGTGGGCGGCATCGACGAGGTCAGCGGCACCACCGGCGTGGCGCACATGCTCGAGCACATGATGTTCAAGGGCACGCCCAAGGTCGGCGTGGGCGAGTTCTCCAAGCAGGTGGCCGCGCTGGGCGGGCGTGAGAACGCCATGACCAACCGCGACTTCACCATGTACTACCAGCAGATCGGCAAGCAGTACCTGCCGAGGATGATGGAGCTGGAGGCCGACCGCATGGCCAACCTCGTCATCACCAAGGACGAGTTCGAACGCGAGATGAAGGTGGTGATGGAAGAACGCCGCCTGCGCACCGACGACTCCGCGCGCGGCACCGTCTACGAGCAATTGCTGGCCACGGTCTACACCGCCGCCGCGTACCGCCACCCGGTGATCGGCTGGATGGACGACCTGGTCAATATGCGCGTGGACGACGTCAAGGAGTGGTACCGCCACTGGTACGTGCCCAACAACGCCATGGTGATTGTCACCGGCGACGTCAAGGCCGAGGAAGTGCGCGCCCTGGCCGAGCGCTATTACGGCAAGCTCAAGCCGCGCACGCTGCCGCTGCGCAAGGACCAGGAAGAGCCGGCGCAAAAGGGCATCAAGCGCATCTGGGTCAAGGCGCCGGCCGAGAACCAGTACATGGTGATGGCCTACAAGGTGCCGCGCCTGCGCGATATCGAGAAGGACGTCGACCCCTACGCGCTGGAGGTGCTGGCCGCCGTGCTCAACGGCTACGACAACGCACGACTGACGCGCGAACTGGTGCGCGAGCAGCGCCTGGCCGACGACGTCAACGTCGGCTATGACAGCATCAACCGCGGCGAGTCGCTGTTCGTGCTCGACGGCACGCCCGCCACGGGCCACAACACCGACGAGATCGAGCGCGCGCTGCGCGCCGAGGTCCAGCGTATCGCCAAGGAGGGCGTGTCGCCGGAGGAGCTCAAGCGCGTCAAGGCGCAGGTGGTGGCCGGCCAGATCTACAAGCGTGATTCGGTGTTCGGGCAGGGCATGGAAATCGGCGTGTCCGAGATCTCGGATATCTCCTGGCGCCAGATCGACCGCATGCTCGACAAGATCAAGGCCGTCACGCCGGCGCAGGTGCAGGCCGTCGCCGCGAAGTATTTCAACGACGACAACCTGACCGTGGCCACGCTGGTGCCGCAGCCGATCGATCCGAACAAGCCCAAGCCCCAGGCCCCGTCGGGCCTGCGCCACTGAGGAAAGGCGATGACTCAGTACGTCACCATCCCGCAGCGTGCGCTGCGCAAACTGGCCGGCGCCGCATTGGGCGCCATGGTCCTGCTGGCTGCGCAACTGGCGCAGGCCGCGATCCCGATCGAGCACTGGACCGCGTCAACCGGCGCCAGGGTGTTCTTCGTGCACAGCCCGTCGATCCCGATGCTCGACGTCAATATCGACTTCGACGCCGGCAGCCGCTATGACCCGCCGGGCAAGGCCGGGTTGGCCACGCTGACCGCCGCGCTGCTGGACAAGGGCGCCGCGGCGCTGGAGGGCCAGCCGGCGCGCGATGAAGCGAAGATCGCCGATGGCTTTGCCGATACCGGTGCCGCCTTTGGCGGCGCCGCCGGCGGCGACCGCGGCGGCATCGGGCTGCGCACGCTGACCGCCCAGCCGGAGCTGGACCAGTCGGTCGCGCTGGCCGCGCAACTGATCAAGGCGCCGACCTACCCGGACGCCGTGGTCGGGCGCGAGAAGCAGCGCCTGATCACCGCCATCCGCGAAGCCGACGCCAAGCCCGGCGTGATCGCCGACAAGGCGCTGGCCAAGGCCATGTACCCCGACCATCCCTACGGCGTGGCCGCGACCCCGGACAGCGTGGCGTCGATCACGCGCGACGACATCGTCAGGTTCTGGCGCGACAACTACGGCGCGCAGCGCGCGGTGGTGACGCTGATCGGCGCGGTCGACCGCAAGCAGGCCGAAGCCATTGCCGAGCAGCTCACGCGCGGGCTGCCGCCCGGCAGCGCGGCGCCGGCCATGCCGCAGGTGCGCCTGAACATCGCCCCGAGCGAGCAGCGCATGCCGCATCCGGCACAGCAGTCCAGCGTGGCCATCGGCCAGCCGGCGATTGCCCGCGGCGACCCTGATTATTTCGCGCTGCTGGTGGGCAACTACGTGCTGGGCGGCGGCGGCTTCAGTTCGCGCCTGACTGACGAGGTGCGCGAGAAGCGCGGCCTGACCTACGGCGTGGACAGCTACTTCGCGCCGTCCAAGCAGCCGGGTCCGTTCGGCATCAGCCTGCAGACCAAGAAGGCGCAGACCGACGAAGCGCTGGCGCTGGTGCGCCAGGTGCTGGCGCGCTTTGTCGCCGAGGGCCCGACCGAGAAAGAGCTGCGCGCGGCCAAGGACAACCTCATCAACGGTTTCCCGCTGCGCATCGACAACAACCGCAAGCTGCTGACCAACGTCGCCAATATCGGCTGGTACGGGCTGCCGCTGGATTACCTGGACACCTGGACCGCCCAGATTGGCAAGGTCACGCGCGAGCAGGTCAGGGCCGCTTTCCAGCGCCATGTGCGCCCGGACAATATGGCGACGGTGATCGTCGGCGGCCCGGTCGCGGCGCCTGCGACCGCCGCCAGGCAGTGATGCCGGCACCGCTTGGGCCCGTCATGCGCGCCGGGGCTCCGGTGCGTGCGGCGAACCGGCCCGCAGGCTCTACAATCACGGGATGAATTCGCGTTCCCGATTGCCGTCGCCCGCCACCGGCGGGCGACCCGCCTCTCCTGCCGCTGCCAGCGGCGGGCGTTCCCCCGTTTCCGCGGCGCCACGCCAGGCACCGCGCCAGGAGCCGTCCCAGGTCCGCATCATCGGCGGCCGCTGGAAGCGCACCTTGCTGCCCGTTCCCGATGCCCAGGGCCTGCGCCCCACGCCCGACCGCGTGCGCGAGACGCTCTTCAACTGGCTCGGCCAGGACCTGTCCGGGCTGGAATGCCTGGACCTGTTCGCCGGCTCCGGCGCGCTCGGCTTCGAGGCCGCCTCGCGCGGCGCCGCCGCGGTCACGCTGGTCGAGTCCAATGCGCGTGTGGCCAAGCAGCTGCGCGACAACCAGTACCGGCTCGATGCGGCCCAGGTGCGCGTGATGCAGGGCGATGCCTTTGCCATTGCCGCGCAACTGCCCGATGCCAGCTTCGATGTGGTCTTCCTGGATCCGCCCTTCGCCGAGGACTGGATCGGGCCGGCGCTGGAGCACGCGGCGCGGCTGTCGCGGCCCGGCGGCGCAGTCTATGTCGAGACCGACCATGCGCTGACCGGTGCCGACGCGCCGGTGCCGGCGTCGCTTGAAATCGTGCGCCACGCGCGCGCCGGCGCGGTGCATTTCCACCTGCTGCAGCATCGCGTGCCGGGCAACGGCGCTGCCTGATGCACCAGTCCGGGGCGATGGTCCGGGTAGGCCTGTTCCGCAATGAGGAAGGTCCCCTTCCTCAATGGGAAACGGTTTCATAGCTGCGCTGCGGCAAAACGGTGTGCCGGGCGGCTTCCAAGTGGCGCATTTGGGGTTACACTACGCCGCTGTTACAACGCTCGCGACGCAGCACCCACGCCGGTCCGGCCGGCGCAAGAGGCGGCCCAAGGCCGGCAGCGGGCAGATCAAGGAGGAAGTATGGTCATCGCGGTCTATCCCGGCACGTTCGATCCAATGACCCGGGGACACGAGGATCTGGTCCGCCGTGCGTCGAACATCTTCGACGAACTGGTGGTCGGCGTGGCGCACAGCCCCAACAAGCGCCCGTTCTTTTCGCTCGAAGAGCGCATCGGCATTGCCCGTGAAGTGCTCGGGCATTATCCCAATGTGCGCGTCGAAGGCTTTTCCGGCCTGCTCAAGGACTTTGTGCGCAACAACAATGCGCGCGTGATCGTGCGCGGCCTGCGCGCGGTGTCCGACTTCGAGTACGAATTCCAGATGGCAGGCATGAACCGCTACCTGCTGCCCGACGTGGAAACCATGTTCCTGACGCCGTCGGACCAGTACCAGTTCATCTCCGGCACCTTCGTGCGCGAAATCGCGGTGCTGGGTGGCGATGTCAGCAAGTTCGTGTTCCCGTCGGTGGAACGCTGGCTGCAAGAGAAAATCGGCAAACCGGAATAAAATAGCAGACTCAGATACGTCGAGTCGCGGCCAGTCGGGCGCGGGCGTGTCCGCAGGAAGGAAACACCATGGCGCTGATGATCACTGACGACTGCATCAACTGCGACGTTTGTGAACCCGAGTGCCCGAACGAAGCCATTTCGATGGGGCCCGAGATCTATGAAATCGACCCCAACAAGTGCACCGAGTGTGTCGGGCACTTCGACGAGCCGCAATGCCAGCAGGTCTGCCCGGTCGCCTGTATCCCCAAGGATCCGAACCGCGTCGAAACGCATGAGATCCTGATGCAGCGCTACCGGCTGCTGACGGCTGCCAAGCACGCGGCCTGACCCGCAGCTTCAGCAAGGCAAAAAAAGCCCCCGGCACCGCAAGGTGACGGGGGTTTAACTTTTCCCCAGTTACTGCTGGTACTACCTACTACACTGCGCGGTCACGCCCCCATCGGCTTGCCGTCGCTACGGCGCACCACGATGGTGGACGAGCGCGGCGGCTTGGCCGCGTCCGGCCACGCGCCGGTGGGGTGCTGGATGTTAATGAAGCAGGTGGTCAGGTCCGGCGTGTAGGCGATGCCGGTGATCTCGCAGCCGGTCGGGCCGACCAGGAAGCGCCTGGACTGACCCGTCGGCGAGATGTAGTACATGCTGTTGTTGCCGAACGTGCTGGTGTAGGTGGCGCTGGTGCTGGAGTCGGTCTGCACCCACAGCCGGCCCTGCGGGTCGACGCGCAGGCCGTCGGGGCTCGAGAACGTGTCGCCGTTGATGTTGCCCTTCAGGTTGTCGGTGGCCAGCGACGGGTCGCCGGCCTGCAGCAGGATGCTCCACGTGAAGGTGGTCGCCAGCGGCGAATTACCGGCTTCGTTCCACTTGACGATATGGCCGTGCAGGTTGTTCTTGCGCGGGTTGGCGGCGTCGGTCTGCTGGCGGCCGCTGTTGTTGGTCAGCGTGCAGTACAGGGTCTTGTCCGGTGCGGCCGTGATCCACTCGGGGCGGTCCATCAGCGTGCCGCCGGCCACGCGCGCGGCCGACTTGGTGTTGATCAGCACGTCGGCCTGGCTGGCGAAGTCGACGGTGGTCGGCGCCGGCGAGACTGCCGACTGGGTCCAGTTGCCCGGATCCGAAGCGCCCACGGTCAGGCCGTTCTTGCCCTGCGACAGCTCGATCCACTGGCCGCTGCCGTCGGCATTGAACCTGGCCACGTACAGCGTGCCGGTGTCCAGGATGTTGGCGTTGGCGGCGCGGTTGTTAGGGTCGAACGCCTTGCTCGGCACGAACTTGTAGATGCAGCCCGGCGTGCCGTCGTCGCCCATGTAGAACGCGACGTTGTTGTTGGCGTCGGTCAGGAAGGCGACGTTCTCATGGTCGAAGCGGCCCATTGCGGTGCGCTTGGCCGGCGCGCCCAGCGTGCCGTACGGATCGACTTCCACCACCCAGCCGTAGCCGTTGTCGGCCTGGGTCGGGTCGATGTAGTTGTCGGTGCTTTCCTCGCAGGTCAGGTAGGTGCCCCACGGGGTATGGCCACTCGAGCAGTTGTTGAGCATGCCGACCACGGTCGAACCCACTACCGATGCCGCCGGACCGCCCACGCGGTACAGCGTGTTACCGGTGTAGCGCTTGTTGTAGATCGAGTCGCGCTTGACCTGCCACTTGCCGCTGGCGGCCAGTTCCACTTCGATCACCGAGATGCCGACGGCCGACAGCGCGATGCGCTTCTGTTCGGAGCTGGCCGTGCCGGCGTCATAGGTGCCGCCCGCGAACAGGATCTTGTAATCCGGCAGCTCGTGGTTGATGGCGAGCAGGCCGCCCTTCTGCGGATCGACGCCCGGCAGCGCGAAGTAGTGCATGCCGTCGTGGTTGCCGCCGGCCTGGCGCTCGGTTTCGGCCGAGGACTGGAAGGCGCCGGCATAGCCGGTGGCGCCGGCTTCGACCGGGTCGCCGGCGGAGAACAGCACGTCGACGCTGTAGCCGTTGGGCACGACCACGGCATCGGCGGTCGACTTGGCGACCGGCTCGAAGGTGACTTCGTAGCTCGGGCTGACCGGGCCGGGCGCGGGGGCAGGAGCGGGGGCCGGTGCCGGTGCCGGTGCGGGATCGTCATCGCCGCCACAGGCGGCCAGCAGGCCGCTGCCGAACGCCGAGGCCAGCGACAGGCCCAGGCCGCCGCGCAGCACCCGGCGGCGGGCCGGGTTGGCGGCTACGATGTCTTCGAGCATCTGGCCGGGCACGTCAACGTCGGGCTTGGCAGCGCGACTGGCGGCCCGCGCTTCATCGGTCAGGTACGACATGGGCTTTCCTCCTGTGGGTTGTCATGCGCATCGGCCACCATGCGATACCGACGCGATTGGAAACCACGGAATCTATGTGCCGCCCATGGCACTTTGATGACATATTGTCTGCAACAGCAGTCTTGGGCCGCCAAACCACGACGGGCCGCAGATGCGGCCCGTTTTCATACTCTTGTCGCAGGAATATGCGTATTTGTCAGCGCGTGGTATGCAGCTGCGCCATGGCGCGTTCGGCGTCGCCGCGTGCCAGCAGGCCGAGCGGCTCGATGCAGCGGTCGATGGCGGCATCGATGGCTTCCTGCTCCTCGCGCCGCGGTGGCTTGAGCACGAAGTTGACCACGTCCTCGCGGCCCGTGCCGGCGCCGCCGGGCGCGTTGCGCGGATGGCCCACGCCCAGGCGCAGGCGCCAGTAGTCCTGCGTGGACAGGTGGGCCGAGATGTCCTTGAGCCCGTTGTGGCCGCCCGCGCCGCCGCCGCGCTTGAGCTTGGCCGCGCCCGCCGGCAGGTCCATCTCGTCGTGCGCGACCACGATCTCGTCGGGAAGGACCTTGTAGAAGCGCGCGAGCGAGACCACGGCCAGGCCGGAGCGGTTCATGAAGGTCGACGGCTTGAGCAGCCAGATGTCCTGGTCCCACAGCCGCGCACGCGCGGCCAGGCCGTGGAAGCGGCCTTCCACGCGCATCGTGGCGCCGCCCATGCGGGCCAGCTGGTCCACCAGCCAGAAGCCGGCGTTGTGTCGGGTGGCCTCGTACTCCGCACCGGGATTGCCGAGGCCGACGATGAGCTTGATCATGCGTTTGACTGGGTCGTTGGCGCGCAAGGCTGTGCCACAAGCGCCAAGGATACCGAAAAACCGGCAGACGGCTGCCGGGCGAAAAAAAACCGCCGCAAGAAGCGGCGGTTTCTTCCTGGCGCGGCCGGCAGGCCGCGACCGCTGCTGCAGCTTAGGCAGCCGGCGTTTCGCCAGCGGCTTCGCCGCCTTCGGCAGCTTCCGACACGGCACCAGCCGGTTGCGAGATGCTGGCGATGGCCGGGTTGTCGTCACCGTGGGTGATCACGGTCACGCCCTTCGGCAGCTTGATGTCCGACAGGTGGACGGTCTGGTTCAGCTCGACGGCGGCCAGGTCCACTTCGATGAACTCGGGCAGGTCGGCCGGCAGGCACGACACTTCCAGGTCGTTCAGGATGTGGTTGACGATGCCGTGGCCCAGCTTCACGCCAGGAGCGGTTTCCTGGTTCATGAAGTGCAGCGGCACCTTGACGTGGATCTTGTCGTTGGCCGACACGCGCTGGAAATCGACGTGCAGCACCAGCGGCTTGAACGGGTGCATCTGGAATGCGCGCAGCAGGGCCTGTTCCGACTTGCCAGCGACTTCCAGTTCCAGGATCGACGAGTGGAACGCTTCCTTCTTCAGGGCGTGCCACAGCGCGTTGTGATCCAGTTCGATCATCTTCGGTTCGGCGGCGCCGCCGTAGATGATGCCGGGGGTCTTGCCCGAATTGCGCAGGCGGCGGCTCGCACCCGTTCCCTGTACGCTACGCTCGAAAGCGACAACTTTCATGATGACTCCAAAAGTAAGAAGGCCGTCCGCGACCAGACAGCCTCGTTGCGGCGCAAACAGAAAATGATGCGCCGATCAAGCCACGTTGATCGCCGAAAAACGGCGATCAACGCAGTAAAGCTTTAAATTCTATCAGGAACCCGCAAACAGCGACATGATCGAGTCGCCCTTGACGATGCGGGTGAAGGTCTCGGCCAGCAGCGGGGCGGTCGAGAGCTGGCGGATCTTGGTGCACTTGGCGGCTTCTTCGGACAGCGGGATGGTGTCGCACACCACCACTTCGTCCAGCGCCGAGTCCGCGATGCGGGCGGCCGCGCCACCCGACAGCACCGGGTGCGTGCAGTAGGCGAAAACCTTCAGCGCGCCGCGCTCCTTCAGCACCTGGGCGGCCTTGCACAGCGTGCCGCCGGTGTCGATCATGTCATCCATGATGACGCAGTTTCGGCCGTCGACTTCACCGATGATGTTCATCACCTCGGCCACGTTGGCCTTGGGACGACGCTTGTCGATGATCGCCAGGTCGCAGTTCAGTTCCTTGGCCAGTGCGCGGGCACGGACCACGCCGCCGACGTCCGGCGACACCACCAGCAGGTCGCCGTAGTTCTTCTCGCGCAGGTCGCCCAGCAGTACCGGCGAAGCGTAGATGTTGTCGACGGGAATATCGAAGAAGCCCTGGATCTGGTCAGCGTGCAGGTCCATCGTCAGCACGCGCTCGACACCGGCGACTTCCAGCATGTTGGCCACGACCTTGGCCGAGATCGCGACGCGCGCCGAACGCGGGCGGCGGTCCTGGCGGGCATAGCCGAAGTAGGGCATGGCGGCGGTGATGCTGCGTGCCGAGGCGCGCTTGAGCGCGTCGACCATCACCATCAGCTCCATCAGGTTGTCGTTGGTCGGCGCGCAGGTGGACTGCAGCACGATGACGTGCTTGCCGCGAACGTTTTCCTGGATATCAACTTGAACTTCGCCGTCGGAGAAACGGCCAACCAACGCCTTGCCCAGGGGAATGCCGAGGTGCTGTACGACAGCCTCCGCGAGTTTGGGGTTGGCGTTGCCGGTAAATACCATCAAGCCTTCGCTGCTCATTCGGGGCACCTGTCTTGCTGCTGGGGGAGCTTGGCGTCACCGGCAAAGCCGGTGACTGATACAGAGAGTCCGTAAGGACACTATAGGAATGTAATGGCAGGGGAAGAAGGATTCGAACCTTCGAATGCCGGAATCAAAATCCGGTGCCTTGACCAACTTGGCGACTCCCCTACACAACCGGGCCGTTCTTCGTGGTACCAGACTGCCGTACCGCGCCGAACGAAAACTTGCTACGCGAGCGCTGCGAGCGGATGACGTGCCAGACTGCGCACACACCTGCCGTCCCATTCGGGAGGCAACCTTTCCAAAACCTGCTGCGCTGTTGCTGCGTCGGGAAAACGCGCAAACACGCAGGCTCCGGAACCGGTCATCCTGGCATGCTGATTGTGTTGCTTCAGCCATGCCAGGGCTCGGGCGACTTCGCCGAACTTCGCTGTTGCTATCGGTTCCAGGTCGTTGCGACCGAAATCGAATTTGTTTGTGCGAGCAGCGAAGACCGCAATTATGGAGAGCGGCGTATCCCTTGTCAAGCACTCGTCCGAAAAAATTTCAGCAGTGGGGACATGCTGTTTCGGGTGGATGACCACGAACCAGCTCTCGGGCAACTCGACTGGCGTCAGGTCCTCGCCGATGCCCTGTGCAAAGGCGTTCTGGCCCAACACGAATACTGGCACGTCGGCGCCCAGCGCCAGCCCGATGCGCATCAGTTCGGCACGCGCAAGGCCCAGTCCCCACAGGTGATTCAGCGCCAGCAGCGTGGTGGCGGCATCGGACGAGCCGCCACCGATGCCGCCGCCCATCGGCAGCGCCTTGTCGATGGCTATGTCGGCCCCGAACGTGGTACCGGTGGCCGCCTGTAACGCGCGCGCGGCGCGTACCACCAGGTCGGTCTCGGCCGGCACGCCGGGCACGTCGGTGACGCGTGCGACCACGCCGTCGTCGCGCCGGCGGAAATGCAGCGTGTCGCACCAGTCGACCAGCTGGAACACGGTCTGCAGCGTGTGGTAGCCGTCGGCGCGGCGGCCGGTCACGTGCAGGAACAGGTTGAGCTTGGCCGGCGCGGGGCAGTCGCGCAGTTCGGGCGGGGGCAGGGGCTGGCTGCGATGCATGGCGTGGTTCACGGCGTCCGGGGATCGATCACGAGGCGCACCGACAGCGGATTGCTGCCGGCGTCGCGCGCCAGGTCGATGCGGCGCGGCAGCTGGGCGGCTGCGTCCTGCCAGGCGACGTAGCGTACGGTCCAGCCGTTCTGCGCCAGCGTGGCCAGCCGGCCCTGCTCGTCGCGCGTGGTGCGCGCGGGCGCGCCCTGCGTGGCGCGGCCGTGCAGCCAGTCGCGCATGCCGGCCACCGGCAGCGCAAAGCCGAGCGCCTCCTCCATCAGGGTGTCGACCTCAGGCGCGTTGCGCGGCGGCTGGTTGGGCAGGTCGAGCGTGGCGCCGGACGGCGTTGCGGTGACCACGGCCAGGGTCTGGCCGAGCGGGGACACCAGGTCCAGCCGCACGTTGCGGCCCTGTTCTTCCCAGCGGAAGCTCCCCTGCACGCCTTCGTCGCGCCCGTAGCGCACGTAGTTGGCGGAGAAGCGGCCGGTGTATTGCTGGCTGGCGGCGGCCTGGTCGCCATCAAAGCTGCGCGACGGTGCCACGCTGGCACACGCCTGCAGCAGCAGCGGGGCGCCAAGGCAGAAGAGCGCCAGGCGTCGGGATCGGTTCATAGGCTTGGTCGTGAGAACGGCGGCGCGGCGGCGTCCGCCGGCTGACGGAAATCCGGCGCCGCGGACCCGGGCTGCGGGCCGCGGCGGGCGGGGTTACTTGGACACTTGCACGTTGACCTTGTAGCGGCGCAGCGTGTCGACCAGGGTCTCGTTCTCGGGATCGATGCGGACGGCCTCGGTCCAGGTCTTGCGCGCTTCGTCATGCTCGCCGAGCTGCCACAGCACCTCGCCCAGGTGCGCGCCGATCTCGGCCTCGGGCGCCTTGGAATAGGCGTTGCGCAGCAGGTCGGCCGCCGGGCGCAGGTCGCCCATGCGGAATTTGACCCAGGCCAGGCTGTCCATGATGTACGGATCGTCCGGCCCCAGCTCGGAGGCGCGCTCCAGCAGCTTGAGCGCCTCCGGCAGCCGCTCGTTGCGGTCCGCCAGCGAGTAGCCCAGCGCGTTGTAGCCCTGCTTCTGCTGCGGCTGCAGCGCAATCACCTTGCGCAGGCCCTTCTCCATGCTGTCGTAACGCTTCTGGCGCTCGTCGAGCATGGCCAGTTCGTAGATCCAGTCGGCGTTGTCGGGCTCGGCCGTAATGCGGTCGTTGAGCAGCTTGCGGGCGCGGTCATAGGCTTTGCTTTCCATCAGCGTGGCCACCTCGGCCTGGCGGATGGCGGTCATGCGCTGCGCGCGCTGGCCAGGATCGGAGATGTCCTCGGCGTCGGTGAGCATCTCGCCGAAGAGCGCCTGGGCGTCGTCGAGCTTGCCCATGCGCGCCAGCAGCTGTGCGCGCTTGGCGGTCGCCGCGGGCGCCAGCCGGATGTCCTCGATGCGGTCCAGCCACCGGATGGCGCCGGCGTAGTCCTTGCGCTCCTCGGCGATCTGCGCCAGGTACTGGTAGGCAATGTCGGGGTTGGCGGTGGGCTGCTTCTCGACCAGCTGCAGGTATTCCTTCAGGTACTGCTCGGCCTCGCCGTAGCTCTTGGCCTGCAGGCTGGTCAGGCCCAATGCCAGCGGCACGCGCGGGTCGCCCGGGGCTACCTTGCGCAGGGTCTCGAACTCCTGCCGGGCCGACTGCATGTCGTTGCGCAGCAGGTACAGCCGCGCCAGCGTGATATGGCCGTTGACCGAATCGGGCGACTTGTCGAGGAAGCGCTTCAGGATCGCGACGGCTTCGTCCGGCTGCTTCTCGGCGCGCAGCTCGGCCGCCATCAGCGCGGCCGCTTCATAGCCCGGGCGCAGCCGCAATGCCTGGTCGAGCGCGGCGAGCGCGCCCGGCTCGTCGCCGGCGACTTCCCTGGCGCGCGCCAGGGCCAGCTGCGTTTCCGGCAGCTTGGTGTCATTCTTGGTCAGGTCCTGCAGCAGTGTGGCCGCGCCGGCCGCATCGCTGGTGCGCGACAGCTGCTGCTGCAGCTGCAGGATGGCCTCGCCGCGATGGCTGGCCGGCACCGCCGCCAGCTGTTGCTGCAGCAGGGGCCGGGCATCGTCCCAGCGCCCGTTGAGCACCAGCAGCGTCGACAGCACCTGCGCTGCCGCGGGCGAAGTCGGAGAAATCTCCTTCCACAGGCGCGCGGAGTCCAGTGCCTGCTGCGGGATGCGCGCATTGAAGGCGATCTCGGTGGCGCGCTGCGCGAAGCGCGGGTCGCGGGTCTGCCGGGCCAGTTCCATGTAGGTCCGGTAGGCCGGGCCGACCAGGCCGCGCTGCATGGAAATCTCCGCGGCCAGCACCATATAGACGATGTCGTCGGTCAGCTCCAGCGACGGCAGCGCGCTGCGTGCGGGCTTGGCGGCGGCGGGGCGCTCGCTTTCGGCCGCGGCCAGCTGCAGTGCCGATGGCAATGGCATGGCGCCCGCAGGCGGCGCGGCGTGGCTGGTGCCGGCGGCCAGGGCCAGCAATGCCGAGGCGGCCAGCGCACGCGCATGGCGGCGGGGCGCCTGGAAAAACCGGGCCAGGGCGCCAGCCGTGCGCGCTGTGCGGGAAACGGCGCCTGGAAAGGCGATCGGGAGGCCGCCCGCGGTGGCTTGCAATGTGGAGTCCGGCATCAGGTCCGGCATGAGGTCCGACATGTAGTGATTGCTCCGGCGCGCGCTGGCGAGGGATGGGAGAAAGCGCATTGATAAGGGCATTGTAGCCTGCCGCTACAATGCGCTGCTTGGCGCCGCAGGCCGGTGCCCGCAGGCGCCGCTGGAGTTTTGAGCGGTAACCAACGGAGAGGTTCGATGCCAGAATTGCCCGAGGTCGAGGTGACCCGGCGCGGCTTGCTGCCGCATGTGGTGGGACGGCGCATCGCCGCGGTCACGGTGCGCCACCGCGGCCTGCGCTGGCCGGTCGATCCGGAACTGGAAATGCGGCTGGCCCAGCGCGTGGTGCGCCGGATCGAGCGCCGCGGCAAATACCTGCTGCTGGAATGCGTGAGCGAGGCGGCGGGCGAGCCGGCCGGCTGGCTGCTGGTCCACCTGGGCATGACCGGCACGCTGCGGGTGCTGCCCGAGGCGCCGCCGCCTGGCGCGCACGACCACCTTGACCTGGTGCTGGCGCCGGCGTCCGGCGCCGCGGTGGATACCAAAGCGGGCACCATCGTGCTGCGCTTCCGCGATCCGCGCCGCTTCGGCGCCATCCTGTGGAGCACGCTGCCCGAGGCCGAACTGCCGTCGCACCCGCTGCTGCGCACGCTCGGCATCGAGCCCTTCGATCCTGCCTTCGACGGCGCCTGGCTGCACCGCCACACGCGCGGGCGCAGCGCCGCCATCAAGACCGTGCTGCTGGCCGGCGCCATCGTGGTGGGCGTGGGCAATATCTATGCGTCCGAAAGCCTGTTCCGCGCCGGCATCCGCCCGACCACCCCGGCCGGGCGCCTGAGCCGCGCGCGCTGCGACCGCCTGGCGCAGGCGGTGCGCGAGACCCTGGCGCAGGCGATCGAGCGCGGCGGCAGCACGCTGCGCGACTTTGTCGGCAGCGACGGCGCCAGCGGCTATTTCCAGCTTGATTGCCTGGTCTACGACCGCGCCGGCCAGCCGTGCCGGGTCTGCGCCACGCCGGTGCGCCAGATCGTGCAGGGCCAGCGCTCCACCTTCTACTGCCCGAACTGCCAGCACTGAGCCTTGGCGGCCACCCCGGGCAGGCGCCGTGTGGCGCACAATGCGCGCCGCCGGCGATTGTCGATGGGTCGGCGCAACACTCCTTGTGCAAGCCATTACGGAGGGGCGTGAATTCCACAAAACCGCCGTGGAAACCTGTATCGTGTGCGCAGTCATAAAAAGTTACAAAACGGCCCAACCGCTTGCAGGGTAGGCAGTGGCCAGGCCGGCATTGTGCGAACACGGGCGCAGCGCGCAAGCGGCGTGCCCCGAGGTAAAACCAAGTCAGCCGAACAGCTCCATGACAACGCTCGCCCACCAATTCGAACAATACGGCGCCTGGAGAACCGGGGTCCTCCAGTCACTGGCCGAATTCCAGTCCTGGCTGCAGCAGCACGACCTGTACGACGCCCAGGCCGATGACCGCGTGCAGCGCATCCAGAGCGTGCTGCGCAGCGACCGGCTCAAGGTCGCGTTCATTGCCGAGTTCTCGCGCGGCAAGAGCGAGCTGATCAACGCCATCTTCTTTGCCGACTACGGGCGCCGCATCCTGCCGTCGTCGGCGGGGCGCACCACGATGTGCCCGACCGAGCTGCGCTATGACGAGGCCGAGCCGCCGTGCATCCGGTTGCTGCCGATCGAGACACGCCTGCAGGAGGCCTCTACCGCCGACTTCCTGGAGGCCGGCACCTCGGCTTCGCACTGGCATTCGGTGCCGCTGGACCCGTCTTCGCCCGAGGGCATGCTGGCTGCGTTCCAGCACGTGGTGCAGACCGTGCGCGTGCCTCCCGCGCAGGCCGAGGCGCTGGGCCTGTACCACGAGAACGATCCCGATGCCGCCTACGCGGTCGATGCCGAGGGCATGGTCGAGATCTCGCGCTGGCGCCACGCCGTCATCAATTTCCCGCACCCGCTGCTGCGCCAGGGCCTGGTGATCCTGGACACGCCCGGCCTGAACGCGATCGGCACCGAGCCCGAGCTGACGCTGCGGCTGATCCCCGACGCCCATGTGGTGGTGTTCGTGCTGGCCGCCGATGCGGGTGTCACCAAGAGCGACCTGGAGCTGTGGCGCAGCCATGTCGGCGCCGGCCACCGGCGCGGCTGCCTGGCGGTGCTCAACAAGATCGACGGGCTGTGGGATCCGCTGCGCGAGCCGGGCGAGATCGCGCAGGAGATCGCGCGGCAGGTGTCCACCACCGCGCAGGTGCTGGGCATCGAACAGTCGCGCGTCTATCCGGTATCGGCGCAGAAGGGCCTGGTGGCCAAGGTCACGCACGACGACGAGCTGCTGGCGCGCAGCGGCCTGCCCGAGTTCGAGCACGTGCTGTCCGACCAGCTGATCCCGCGCCGGCGCGAGATCGTCTCGGACCAGGCGCACCGGCTGGTGCAGGATATGGCGCGCGCCGCGCAGCAGCTGCTGCAGAGCCGCCGCCGCGATATCGTCGAGCAGCTGTTCGAGCTGCGCGGCCTGCGCGGCAAGAACCACGCGATGGTCAAGCACATGCTGATGCGGGTGCAGGGCGAGAAGGAAGAGTTCGAGCAGAGCATCAGCAAGTTCCAGGCGCTGCGCCTGGTCTTCGGCCGCCACAGTGCCGACATCATCAAGAGCCTGCAACTGCGCGACGTGCGCCTGACCATGCGCAGCGCGCGCGAGCAGATGAAAGAGCGCTTCTTCTCGCGCGGACTGCGCGAAGACATGGACGCGCTGTTTGCGCAGCTGACCAGGCTGGTGACCGATGCCGACAACAAGATCGGCCAGCTGCACCAGCTGATCGAAAGCATGTACCGGCGCTTCAACGCCGAGCACGGCTTCACGCTGCCCGCACCGATGCAGTTCACTGCCGAGCGCTACGTGGCCGAGCTTGAGGAAACGCTGCGCCTGGTGCATGCGCACTTCGGCACGGTCAGCATGCTGACGCGCTCGCGCCCGCAGCTGGTCCAGAGCGCCTTCAGCACCATGGCCAGCCGCGTGCTGGAGAACTTCCGCGACCTGAACCGCGATATCGAGGTCTGGCTAAAGTCGGTAATGACGCCGCTGGAAGCGCAGGTGCGCGAGCACCAGAAGCAGCTGCGCCGGCGCGTCGATTCGATCGAGCGCATCCACGAGGCCACCGACACGCTGGAAAGCCGCATTGCCGAGCTCGAGGAAGTGCTCAACGGCCTGGACGAGCGCAGCGGCCGTATCGAGGGCTACGCGCAGCGGCTGCTGCGGCCGACGGCTGCAGCCGACAGCGCGAGCCTTGCGGTGGCCTGATCCTGAAGCCGGTATATCATGTGGCGCCGCACTTAGCGGCGCCTTTTTCTTTGGTGCGCCGCGCGCCCCCGCGCTTCAGAACGTTTTACCCAGATGCCCCGCAAACCAGCCCCCCGCGCCGTTCCCGCCATCCCCGACGATATCTGCGTGCCGCCCGACTTCGGCGCCAGCGTGGTCGACTGGCAGCGCCAGCATGGCCGGCACGACCTGCCGTGGCAGAACACGCGCGACCCGTACCGCATCTGGCTGTCGGAGATCATGCTGCAGCAGACCCAGGTGAGCGCGGTGATCGACTACTTCCAGCGCTTTGTCTCGCAGCTGCCCACGGTGCAGGCGCTGGCGGCGGCGCCTGCCGACCAGGTCATGGCGCTGTGGGCGGGGCTGGGCTATTACTCGCGCGCACGCAACCTGCACCGCTGCGCCATGCAGGTGGTGAGCGAGCATGGTGGCCGTTTCCCGACCGATCCCGCGGTGCTGGCCACATTGCCCGGCATCGGCCGCTCCACCGCCGCGGCGATCGCCGCGTTCAGCGCCGGCGTGCGTTCTCCTATCCTGGATGGCAACGTCAAGCGCGTGTTCGCGCGCTGCTTCGGCATCCACGGCCATCCGGGCGAGCGCGTGGTGGAAACGCGCATGTGGCAGCTGGCCGAGCTGGCCTTGCCGGCCGCAGGCCCGCGCCAGGCCGAGGACATGATCGCCTATACGCAAGGGCTGATGGACCTGGGCGCCACGGTGTGCTCGCGCGGCAAGCCGGCCTGCCTGGCCGATGCCGGTGCGTGCCCGCTGTCGGCCGACTGCGTGGCGCGCCGCGACGGGCTCACCGGCGTGCTGCCCACGCCCAAGCCGCGCGCGGCCATCCCCGAGCGCAGCACGGTAATGCTGCTGGTGCGGCGCCAGCGCGAAGTGCTGCTGCGCCTGCGCCCGGGCAGCGGCATCTGGGGCGGCTTGTGGAGCCTGCCGGAGATGCCGGTCGACAGCGTGCCCTTCGACGCGGAAGCCGCCGAGGCGGCGGCGCTCGACTATGCCCGCGCCTTCGGCAAGCCCGCGCGCGCCGCGCTGACCGGCGAGCTGACCCACGTGTTCACGCACTTCCGCCTGCTGATCCGTGCCATCCGGGTCGATGTGAGCGCGGACGGCGCAAGCCTGATGGCGCAGGGCGGCGCCGCGGAAGCCGCGCAGCGCTGGATCTCGCTTGACGATCTCGATGCGGTGGGGACGCCCGCGCCGGTGCGCAGGCTGCTGGAGGACCAGGCGCGCGGCGGGCTGTTCTGAAGCCTGGCAGGCGCATCTGCGGGATCCGCGCCTAGAGCATGTGGTTCTGGCGCATGTAGCGGTGCACGATCTCGATGCGCATGCCGGCATCGGGCAGCGCCATCAGCATCTGCTTGGCCTTGAGCGGCACCGGCAGCAACTCGCACAGCCGGTTGGCGACCCAGCTCGGGTCGTCCCACAGGTAGGGCTCGTCGAACGGCAGCCGGTCGGGTTGCTCGGCATGCAGCCGCGTGACAATGCGCCGCAGCGCATCCAGGCATTCGCCCAGCAGCTCCAGCTTGCAGTCGATGATGTCGGGAGGAAGCACCTCGGCGCGGGCGACCAGCAGGCCGTCGTCGCGGGTGTCGTGGCTGACGATATGGAAGCGCTCGCGGCCGCGCGCGCGGATCAAGAGCACGCCCAGCTGTTCCATGTTGCAGTCGACGATCTCCGCCAGGCAGCCGACCGGTTCCGGCACGGTGGGCTGGTCCGGCCGGGCCACTTCCTCGCCGCTTTCGATCAGGCAAACGCCAAAGGGCGTGTTGTCGCGCAGGCAGTTGCGCACCATGTCGACATAGCGCGCCTCGAACACGCGCAATGGCAGCCGTCCACCGGGAAACAGCACGGTGTGCAACGGGAACAGCGGCAGGTTGTCGAGCGTCCGCGGCGGATCTTCTGATCCCGTGGGACGGTAGAGGTCGGTCGAGGACATGCAGTGCCAGCTTGGGTATCGCGCAGCAATGGGCCAGCCGGCCAACGCGGCGCGCAGATGCCAGTTGGCAGTCCCGCCTGCGTCAGCCCGCCGGTGCGAGCTCTCGGTGTCTTACCAGCACATTACCATGCGCCCGGAAGTAGTTGGCAAGCCTTTCCGCAATATAGACCGAGCGATGCTGGCCGCCGGTGCAGCCGATCGCGACGGTCAGGTAGCTGCGGTTGTCGGCAATGAAGCTTGGCAGCCACTTTTCCACGTAGGCGCGGATATCCTCGGCCATTGCCAGCACCATCGGCTGGGCCTGCAGGAAGTCGATCACCGGCGTGTCGCGCCCCGTCAGCGGGCGCAAGGCCAGGTCGTAATAGGGGTTGGGCAGCGAGCGCACGTCGAACACCATGTCCGCATCGCTGGGCACGCCGTGCTTGAAGCCGAACGACTCGAACAGCAGCGTCAGCCGCTGGCTGTCGTCGCGGATCAGCTCCTTGATCCAGCTGCGCAGCGTATTGGTGCGCACATTGCTGGTGTCGATGCGGTGCGCGGCCTCGGCCAGCGGGCTCAGCAGCGCGCGCTCCATCTCGATCGCTTCCATCAACGCGGTGTCGTTGAAGGCGGGTTCACCACCCGGGCCCGGCACGCCGTCGGTACGGACCGAGAGCGGGTGGCGGCGGCGCGTCTCGGAGTAGCGCTGCACCAGTGCATCGGTGCTGGCGGTCAGGAACACCACCTCGACCTGGTGCTCCGCGGCCAGCGCGCGCACGGTGTCGGGCAACTGGTCGAGCGACTCGCGGCTGCGGATGTCAGTGGCGACGCCCAGGTGCGTATAGCCCTGGCTGTCGAGATAGCGGGTCAGTTCCGGGATGAACTGAGCCGGCAGGTTGTCCACGCAGTAGTAGCCTGCGTCTTCGAGCACGTTCAGTGCGACGGACTTGCCGGAACCGGATATGCCGGTGATGAGGATGATGCGCATAGCACCTGAAGCATAGCATCACGTGATGAAGGCGTCATGACACCACGCGCAAAAGCAAGCATGGCGAACCTCGCGGTTCGCCATGCTTTTGGCGTCAGCTTGCGGAACTGGTTGCGGCTCAGGCTGCCTTGGACAGGCATTCCTTCATGTAGGCCTTGTATTCGTCGCCCTTCTTGCCCTTGCCCGACTTGCTGCAGGAGGCCATTTTCTCCTGCTGGGTCTTGGATGCGCCCTTGGACAGGCATTCCTTCATGAACGCCTTGCGTTCGTCGCCCTTCTTGCCGGCGGCTTGCGTATTGCAGGCCTTCATCTTGTCCTGCTGGGAATTGGCTGCGGGCTTGTCCGGGTTAGCCGGGGTGGCAGGCGTGGCAGGCATGGCCGGTGTTGCCGGGGCGGTGGCCGCTGGCTTGGCTGGCGTGGCGGGGGTTGCCGGCGTGGCAGTGGTCTGCGCAAATGCGCTGGCGGCGATCATCGGGGTGACCAGCGCGCACATCGCGATCAGTTTCTTCATGCTTGCTCTCCTGGGTGTGGAAAACTTCATGGCCGCGCGCCATTGCCGGCGTTGCAGCTTCCGTAACGGGCGCGATGCCCATTACAGCACAAAACGGAGCATGCCTGAAGAACGTTGACGTTCTGCGTCAACGTCGTTGTAAGCAAATGAAAACGCTGGCGCTCAGAGCAGGCGGCCCTGGCCGCGCGAAACCGCATCGGCCTGCATCGCGGCGCGCTGCCGGTCCATGAAGTCGCGCAGCGTATCGATGCCGCGCAGGCGCAGGATGGTGTTGCGCACCGCGGCCTCGACCAGCACGGCCAGGTTGCGCCCGGCCGCCACCTGGATCTTGACCATGTGGATCGGCAGGCCCAGCACGTCGAGGTATTGCGAATCGAGCGGCAGCCGCTCGAACTCGCCGTCATTGCGACGCACCAGCTGCACCACCAGCTTGATCTTCATCTTCCGGCGCACCGCGGTCTCACCGAAGATAGTCTTGATGTCGAGCAGGCCCAGGCCGCGTACTTCAAGCAGGTTCTGCAGCAGCGGCGGGCAGCGGCCTTCAATGAAATCCGGCCCCAGGCGCACGAAGTCCACGGCATCGTCGGCTACCAGCCCGTGGCCGCGCGAGATCAGTTCCAGGCCCAGTTCGCTCTTGCCCAGGCCCGATTCGCCCATGATCAGCACGCCCATGCCCAGGATGTCGAGGAATACCCCGTGCATGGTCACGCGCGGCGCGGAGATACGCGACAGGTACAGGCGCAGGTGGTCGATCACCGCGGCCGACGACACCGGCGTGGTGAACAGCGGCGTGGACGAGCGCGTGCAGCGCAGTTCCAGGTCGGGCGGCGGCTCCATGCCGTCGGCGATCACCAGGAAGGGCGGCTCCAGCAGGATCAGCTCGCCCATCTGGCGCTTGCGGGTCTCGTCGTCCAGCCGCTGGTAATAAGTGATCTCGGGCTTGCCGAGCACCTGGATGCGGTTGGGGTGGATCAGGTTCAGGTGGCCCACCAGGTCGGCGGCGGAGGTGGCTTCGCGGGCGAACTCCACGTCGAAGGCGCGGTCCGCACCTTCCAGGCCGGCCACCCACGAGAGTTTGATGTCGGCTGCGTTGTCGTCGAAGATGGACTGGGAGGTGACGCCGGTGAGTTCCATGCGGTATGACTGGTGGGGCGGTTTGCGAAGCGCCTTGGCGCCTGCCCGGTCTGGTGCCGGCCCGCTTGGGGGATCAGGGGATCAGGGGTGCCATGTGATCAGCAACTGATGGACGGCATCGGGCGTGGGCAGCGTGGCCAGCCCTTCACGCATGTCGCGGTCGGAAAGCAGTTGCGCGATTTCGGACAGGATTTCCAGGTGCTGCTGCGTAGCCTGTTCGGGCACCAGCAGGAAGATCAGCAGCGATACCGGCTTGCCATCGGGCGATTCGAACGGAATTGGTTCGGCCAGGCGCATGAACGCGGCCAGCGGCTGCTTCAGGCCCTTGATGCGGCCGTGCGGGATTGCCACGCCGGCGCCCAGGCCGGTGGATCCAAGCGACTCGCGCGCGAACAGGTTGTCCGTCACGATGGCGCGCGCCACACCATGGTTGTTCTCGAAGAGGAGCCCGGCCTGCTCGAACACACGCTTCTTGCTGGTGACGCTGACGTCGAGGGTGATGTTGCCGGGTGGCAGCAATTTGGCCAAACGATTCATGGGCGATGCGCAGGATTTCAGTTAGCGGGCGGACCGTTCCGCCGGGCAGTGGGCTGGCTCCGGCCTGCCGTTGGCCTGGCCGGAGGCGTCCGGCCCATTATAGAGCAGCGACTACTCCCGCATTGTGCAGCGCAACGGGGCAAGCCGGTGCAGAACGATACATGGTGATGCAATCGTGCCTCCGCGGCGGGGAGCCGGTGCACCGGTGCGGGGCACGGCCAGGATTCCCTCTCTTTGTATGGCGCAGCATACACCTTGGCGCAGCGCTTGCGAACACCCTTGCTCATTCGGGTGAAAAGCATTGGCTCCGGCGCCACAGCCGGGCCGCGCCGCCAGTGCGGGCGCGGCATGCCGGCGGCAACCGGGAACGCGAGGGCGCAAAAAAGCCGCGCTTCGTGGCGCGGCTTGCCTGTTCAATCCTGATTCAGCAGCCCGCTGCGGGGCTGCCGGGCACGGTCATTGCTGCATTTGCGCTGCGGCCATCTGGTACTTGACCGCTTCGCGGTCGTGGCCTTGCACGCGATCCTTGTAGCGGATCACCTGACGGTCCAGCTTGTCGACGAGTGCGTCGATCGCTGCATACAGGTCTTCGTGATGCGCTTCGACAAAGATGTCCTTGCCCTTGAGATGTAGATTGATTTCCGCGTACTGACGCCGGTCCTTTTCCTTATGGTTGTCGACAGAGAGCAGCACACTAACGCCAATGACTTGATCGAAATGCCTGACGATTCGCTCCAGCTTCGTTTCCACGTACTCACGCAGAGGGGGCGTGATGTCCAGGTGGTGTCCACTGATCTTGAAGTTCATAGCGCTTCTCCTTCTGAAAGAGCCTCACCAGGCAGGCGGTGGGCTCGGCTACAAAGACTTGCGGAGATTGACTGCGGGGATCTTCAGGGCTTCGCGATACTTGGCAACGGTGCGGCGTGCGACAACGAAGCCTTGTTCGCCCAGCAGTTCGGCAATGCGACTGTCGGAAAGGGGATTCCTCGGGTCTTCGGCTCCTATCAGTTGCTTGATCAAGGCGCGGATGGCCGTTGATGAAGCCGCGCCACCGGTTTCGGTGGACACGTGGCTGCCGAAGAAGTACTTCAGTTCGAAAGTACCCATCGGCGTTGCCATATATTTATTGGTCGTCACCCGGGAGATGGTTGACTCGTGTAAACCCAGTGTATCGGCAATCTCCCGCAAAACCAAGGGGCGCATGGCGATTTCGCCGTGGCTGAAAAAGTTCTTTTGACGCTCGACAATGGCCTGCGAGACACGCAGGATTGTGTCGAACCTCTGCTGGATGTTCTTGATCAGCCAGCGCGCCTCCTGCAGCTTCTGCTGCAGCCCGGCGGTGCCGGACTCACCCTTCGCGCCACGCAGGATTTGTGCATACATGTCATTGATGCGCAGCCTCGGCATCACATCCGGATTGAGCTGCGCGATCCAGCCGCCGCCACCCTTGCGCACGAACACGTCCGGCACCACGAAGTCCGCCTCCGGGCGGCTGTATGCATGGCCGGGGTAGGGCGCCAGCGAGCGGATCAGTTCGTGTGCGGACTTCAGCGCCGCTTCATCGACCTGCAGCGCCTTCTTCAGCCGCGTGTAGTCGCGTACTGCGAGCAACTCCAGGTGGTTGGTCACGATGTTCAGGGCCAGTTCGCGCTGCGGGTGCGTCAGGCGCCGCAACTGCAGGGCCAGGCACTCGGCGGCGTTGCGCGCGCCCACGCCGGGCGGGTCGAAGCTCTGCAGCAGCGTGAGGATGGCGTGGACTTCCTCGATCTCGAACTCGAGTTCTTCCGGCAACTCCGTGCAGATCTCCTCAAGCGATGCGCTCAGGTAGCCATCATCGTCGAGTGATTCGATCAGGAAGATGGCCAGGCCCTTGTCGCGCGCGGAGATCTTCAGCGGCGTGAGCTGTTCCATCAGGTACTCGCGCAGCGTGGGCTCGGCTTCACGCAGCTGCATCGGCGTTTTTTCATCCTCGTCGCCCTGGGGGCGGCGGGCAAAGTCGTCCAGGCTCCAGTCGCCGCTGCCATAGTCGTCGCCGTTGCCGCTGTCGCCATAGCTGTCGTCGTCAGCCGCGCCATCGGCGCGGGCCTCGCCATTGCCCTGCGGCTCTGCCGGCGCGGGCGCCGGTGCGCTCTGCAGGTTGACCGAGCCGTCGGCCGCAACGCGCAGCGGGCTTTCGATCCAGTCGTTCTCACGTTCGAGCAGAGGGTTTTCCGTCAGCGCCTGTTCGACCTCTTGCTGCAGTTCCAGCGTGGAAAGCTGCAGCAGCCGGATCGACTGCTGCAGTTGCGGGGTCAGGGCCAGATGCTGGGAAAGGCGGAGCTGTAGCGACGGTTTCATGCGACCTATTCTATGCGCATCTTTCCGTTGTTGGAACGGAAATTGCTATCGCTTATGCGGTCTGATCGCTGCTGGCTGTGGCAGGCCCACGTGCGCCCGCGAAGAGGCCTGCCGCTCCATGGCAGGCCGCTGCATCACATGCGGAAGTTCTCGCCCAGGTAGACGCGCCGCACTGCGTCATTGGCGATGATTTCCTCGGGCTGGCCCGCGGCCAGCACCGTGCCTTCGCTGATGATGTAGGCGTGGTCGCAGATGCCGAGCGTCTCGCGCACGTTGTGGTCGGTGATCAGCACGCCGATATTGCGCGCCTTGAGGAAGCTGACGATGCGCTGGATCTCGCCCACGGCGATCGGGTCCACGCCGGCGAAGGGTTCGTCCAGCAGGATGAAGCGCGGCGACGACGCCAGCGCGCGCGCGATTTCCACGCGGCGGCGCTCGCCGCCCGACAGCGACAGCGCCGGGTTGTTGCGCAGGTGCGCGATCTGCAGGTCGTCGAGCAGCGAATCGAGGCGGCGCTCGATCTCGGCCTTGGCCAGCGGCTTGCCCTTGTCCAGCTGCAGCTCCAGCACCGCGCGGATGTTCTCTTCGACGTTGAGCTTGCGGAATACCGAGGCTTCCTGCGGCAGGTACGACAGCCCCATGCGCGCGCGCTCGTGGATCGGCAGGCCGCTGATGTGGTCGCCGTCGAGCACGATATCGCCTTCGTCCAGCGCCACCAGGCCCACGATCATGTAGAACGACGTGGTCTTGCCCGCGCCGTTGGGCCCGAGCAGGCCGACCACCTCGCCGCTCTTCACGTCGAGCGAGACGTCCTTGACCACCGTGCGCGAGCCATAGCGCTTCTTCAGGTGGCGCACGACCAGGGTGCTGCCGCCGGCAAGGACGGTGGAGGCTTCGACGGAAGGCTTGTCGGCGATGGTTGCGGTATCGGTCATTGGCACAGTCTGGCGTTCAGGCGTTTCCGGCGCCGGCCGCATGCGATGCACGCAGCCGGCGCCAGGCGTCAGGGTTTGTTGGCAGGCGCGGGCGCCGGCTTCAGGTCCAGCGGCGAGCCGCTGCTGCCCGTGGCGCCGGCCTTCTGGTCCTGGCGCGGCGACAGCACCGCGCGTACGCGGCCGGACGGATTGGCGGCCGCGGCGTCGCCGCTGCCGCCGCCGGCAGCCGTGTAGAACTCCTTGCGGCTGTCGTAGGTCAGCACCGCGCCGCGGATCTCGTCGACCTGCTTGGCGCCCTGCAGGCGCGCCATGCGGGCATTGCCGATCAGCTTGGAGTACTCCTGCTTGCCGTCGTACTCGATGCGGTCGCCCCAGCCGTCGATGTATTCGTCGACGCCTTCGCGCTTCTGCCGGATGTAGGCCTGCTTGCCCGGCTTGGCGGTGGCCACCGCGAACTGGTAGCCCTCGGGATCGGTGCGCAGTTCGGCGGCGTCGGACTTCAGGATCATGGTGCCCTTGGTCAGCACCACGTTGCCGGTCAGCGTATAGATCTGCTTGACGTCGTCGTAGCTGGCGTTGTCCGCCTCCAGCACCATCGGCTTGTCGCGGTCCGCGCGCTCGGCCAGGGCGGGCTGGGCCAGCAGGCCGAAGGCCATGGCCAGGGCGAGCAGGGCCGGGGCGGTGCGTCGACGGGACGATGTCGTCAGGGAAGCAGTCATGTTGGCAGGGTTGCTTGAGGGCGTCTGGGTACGTTGGTGCGGGTTGGTGCGGCCCCCGGGCCGGGGCTCAGGACCCCGGCGCGCGGCCCGGGGTCGGCCCGGTGATGATGGTGCCGCGTACATTGCCGAGCAATTGTACTTCGCGCGTGACGTTGTTGAAGATCAGGCCGTTGGCGGTCATCACCGACGGCCCGCGCGTCAGCTTGACCGGCTTGTCGGTCTTGACGATGTCGTCATTGACCAGCAGCTGGAAATAACTGGATGCGGCGGTCAGCTGCGGGTCCTTGGACACGTCCACGCCCTGCTGGCGCATGACGAAGCCGTTGCCGTACAGGTCGATCACCGAGCCCTCGGCGTTCATGCGGCCCATATCGGCGCGGGCGGTGACCGGCGGGCGGTCCGGCTCGTACGCGCGCATGGCGGGCCGGGTCACCTCGTAGGTCTGGTCATCTTCGAAATGGATCATGCGCTCGCCGGTGAAGCGGATCTTGGTGCTGCCGTCCGGCGCCAGCTCAGTGGCCGAGAAGCGGTCCATGAAGTAATCGGGCTCATGCTTCTTGGCGCTTTGCGCGGCCGGGTCTTCCTTGGGGGAGTTGATCTGGACCAGCCAGAACGTGCTGCCCGCCACGAAGGCCATCAGCAGCAGCGGCAGCAGCCGCATGAAGATGCCGCTGAGGGAGGCGAGGAGTGCCTGCATGGTGTCCTTGGCGTTGTGCCGGTTGTGCCGGGCCGCGCCCGCTCAGATGACCTTGGCGCGGGTCAGGTCGTGGATATGCAGCGCGCCGGTCAGGCGGCCGTCGTCATCCACCACCAGCAGCTGGTTGATGCGGTTGGCCTCCATCACCTGCACCGCTTCGACGGCGAGCTGGTTCTCGTTGACCACGTGCGGGTTGCGGTGCATGACGTCGCCGATGGGAACGGTCTTCCAGTCGCGCGGGGTTTCCAGCAGGCGGCGCAGGTCGCCGTCGGTGAAGACGCCGATGGCGTGTCCGTCCGGGTCCACCACGGCGGTCATGGCCATGCCCTTGCGGGTGATTTCCATCAGCGCCTGGGCCAGCGGGGTGTTTTCACGCACCTCGGGCACGGCGTTGCCGGTACGCATCACGTCGCGCACATGGGTCAGCAGCTTGCGCCCGAGCGCGCCGCCGGGGTGCGAGCGGGCGAAGTCTTCCTCGCCAAAGCCGCGCGCATCCAGCACTGCCACCGCCAGCGCATCGCCCAGCGCCAGCGCCGCGGTGGTGCTGGCCGTCGGCGCCAGGTTCAGCGGGCAGGCTTCTTTCTCGACCGCCGCGTCCAGGTGGACGTCGGCCAGCTTGGCCAGGTTGGAGTCGGGGTTGCCGGTGACCGAGATCAGCCGCGCGCCGATGCGCTTGACGATCGGGATGATCGACAGCAGCTCGCCGGTCTCGCCAGAATTGGAGAAGGCGATCAGCACGTCGTCGCGCGTGACCATGCCCAGGTCGCCGTGGCTGGCTTCGGCCGGGTGCACGAAGAACGCCGGCGTGCCGGTAGAGGCCAGCGTGGCCGCGACCTTGCGCCCGATATGGCCGGACTTGCCGATGCCCGAGACGACCACGCGCCCGGTGCATTGCAGGATCAGCAGCACGGCACGGGCAAAGTCGCCGTTCAGGCGTCCGGAAAGTGCGGAAACCGCATCGGCTTCGGTCTGGAGAGTGTCGCGGGCGAGCCTGAGTGCTCGATCCGCATCGAAATTGGCTATCATGGCGACGAAGTATACCAACGAATGCGATGGCGCCTGGCCCGACCCATGGCGCACGTCGTGCTTGCCGTGCTCGCCGTATTTTGCCGGCAGGGTGCCCGTGCCGGGTCGGCCGCGCGCCTGGCCGGTCACCCAGACCGCCTGATGCATTCTCCGCTGGAACTGACCCTGGTGCTGCTGGCCGCCGCCGTCTTCGGCGTGGTCGCATTCCGCATGCTGCAGCTGCCGCCGATGCTCGGCTACCTGGCCGTCGGCATCCTGATCGGCCCCCATGCGCTGGGGCTGGCCAGCGACACCGCGCAGACCAAGTACCTGGCCGAATTCGGCGTGGTCTTCCTGATGTTCTCGATCGGGCTGGAGTTCAACCTGACCAAGCTGCGCTCGATGAAGCGGCTGGTGTTCGGCCTGGGCGGCTCGCAGGTGGTGCTGTCGATGCTGGCGGTGGTGCCGGCCAGCTGGGCTTTCAACTGGCTGTTCCCGCTGTCCTGGCAGGCGTCGGTGGCGCTGGGCGGGGCGCTGGCGATGTCTTCCACCGCGATCGTCTCCAAGATGCTGTCCGAGCGCATGGAGCTTGAGAGCGAGCAGGGCCGCAATATCATCAGCATCCTGCTGTTCCAGGATCTGGCGGTGGTGCCGCTGCTGATCGTGATCCCGGCGCTGTCGCGCGATCCGGGCGACCTGATGGTGGCGCTGGGCCTGGCCACGGTCAAGATCGTGGTGGCCCTGGGCGTCATCTTCTTCCTGGGCCAGCGCCTGATGAGCCGCTGGTTCCACGTGGTGGCGGCGCGCCGCTCGCAGGAACTGTTCATGCTGAACCTGCTGCTGGTGACGCTGGGCATGGCGGCGCTGACCGAGCGGCTGGGCCTGTCGATGGCGCTGGGCGCCTTCATGGCGGGCATGCTGATCTCCGAGACGCCCTACCGCCACCAGGTGGAAGAGGACATCAAGCCGTTCCGCGACGTGCTGCTGGGGCTGTTCTTCGTCACCATCGGCATGCTGCTCAATATCCGCGTGGTGCTCGACCACGTATGGCTGGTGCTGGCGCTGCTGGTGGTGCCGGTGCTGTTCAAGCTGGTGCTGATCGCGATGCTGGCGCGGGTCTTCGGCTCGCGCCAGGGGGTGGCGATCCGCACCGGGCTGGGGCTGGCGCAGGCCGGCGAATTCGGTTTCGTGCTGCTGAACCAGATCGACGGCCTGAACCTGGTCGACCCGGTGCTGATCCAGGTGATCCTGGCGTCGATGCTGCTGTCGATGCTGGCCGCGCCATTCCTGATCCAGTACAGCGACGCCATCGTGCTGCGCTTTGCCGCCAACGAATGGCTGATGCAGTCCCTGAACATGACCCGCATCGCCGCGCAGAGCCTGCAGACCGAGAAGCACGCGATCATCTGCGGCTTCGGCCGCAGCGGGCAGAACCTGGCGCACATGCTGGAGCGCGAGGGCATCAACTACGTGGCGCTGGACCTGGACCCCGACCGCGTGCGCGAGGCCGCCGCGGCCGGCGATACCGTGGTCTATGGCGACGCGGGCCGGCGCGAGGCGCTGATCGCCGCCGGCATCCACCGCGCCGCCGCCCTGATCGTCACCTATGCCAACACCCCATCGGCGCTCAAGGTGCTGCACCACGTGCAGGAACTGGCGCCGGCGCTGCCGGTGATCGTGCGCACGGTGGACGATTCAGAGCTCGACACGCTGCAGAAGGCCGGCGCCACCGAGGTGGTGCCCGAGATCATCGAGGGCAGCCTGATGCTGGCTTCGCACGCGCTGGTGCTGCTTGGCGTGCCGATGCGGCATGTGCTGCGCGGTGTGCAGGAGGCGCGCGACGCGCGCTACAGCCTGCTGCGCGGCTATTTCCACGGCCGCGACGATGATGAGGACATGGTCGAGCGCGATTCGGTGCGGCTGCACTCCGTGTCGCTCGGGCCGCAATCCACGGCGGTGGGGCGGCGCCTTGGCGTGCTGGGGCTGGAGCGGATCGGCGTGGAAGTGACCGCGGTGCGCCGGCGCGGCATCCGCGCCTTCGACCCGGAGCCCGAGACCGTGCTGGAACCGGGCGACATCGTGGTGCTGCGCGGCCCGCCCGAGGCGCTGGAAGCGGCAGAGACGCGCATCCTGAACGGCTGAGCGGGGCCGCCGGATGCGTCAGTGGGAACGCGCTTCGACCCAGGATTCCGGCAGGTTGTCGAGCACGGCGCGCGCGTCCAGCGACCGGATCGGCACGCTGGCGTCGGCCGGGATGCGGCCCTCGCCCTGCAGCATCAGGTAGCGCAGGCAGCACACGCGCAGGAAGGACGAGAAATTGCCCGCCACCGCCTCGCTGCCCCGATGTTCGGTGAGTTCATCGTGCAGGCGCGTGATCAGCTGGTTGACGGTCATGTCGTCGCGTCGCGCCAGTTCTTCCAGCACTTCCCAGAACAGGCTCTCCAGCCGGATGCTGGTGGCCACGCCATGCAGGCGCAGCGAGCGCGACTGGCTTTGGTACGACGCCGGATTGGCGCGGATAAAGATTTCACACATGGATGCTCCCGTGCGGGCGGCGCAGCCGGCGTGCATGTGCACGGCTCGCGCTATGGGGCGGGCCGTGCCTTCACGCGTGGGGGCGCCGCGTGCGGAAAGCTCTAATGTACGATCCGCGTGCCCAGCACGGCAAGGAACTGCGCCAGCCAGGCCGGATGCGCGGGCCAGGCCGGGGCCGTGACGAGGTTGCCATCGGTATGGGCCTGGTCGACGGGAATATCGGCATAGGTGCCGCCGGCCAGCTTCACCTCGGGCGCACAGGCCGGGTAGGCGGAGCAGGTCTTGCCTTCGAGCACGCCTGCCGCGGCCAGCAGCTGGGCGCCGTGGCAGACCGCGGCGATCGGCTTGTCCGCCTGGGCGAAGTGGCGCACGATCTCCAGCACGCGCGCGTTCAGGCGCAGGTATTCCGGCGCGCGGCCGCCGGGGATGACCAGTGCGTCGTAACCGGCGGGGTCGATCTCGGCAAAGCTCGCGTTGAGGGTGAAGTTGTGGCCTCGCTTCTCGGTGTAGGTCTGGTCGCCCTCGAAGTCATGGATGGCGGTGGCGCAGGCGTCGCCCGCCTGCTTGTCCGGGCAGGCCGCATGCACAGTGTGGCCGACCATCTGCAGTGCCTGGAACGGCACCATGGTTTCGTAGTCTTCGGCGTAGTCGCCCACCAGCATCAGAATCTTTTTTGCCATCGCGGTCTCCTGTATGGTTACGGGTGTCCGGCGGGTGCCGGACGCGGCAGCCCGGCCCCTGGCTAGCCAAGCGGGCCGGCAGGGCCATTGTGCTGGCCGCCCCGATGGCGCGGGTGGTAACTGGTTACCGCGCCGGCGGCCATCCTGCCGCGACCCGCTGCGACCCCTCTTTCTGATTGGCGCGCCACGCTGCGCGCCTACCGTTTCCAGAACCCTATGGCAGACTCCATCATCCAGTCCCCCGAGCTCGGCGACGTCACCGGCTACCTGCGCGAGCGCATCCGCACCGTGCCGGACTGGCCCATGCCGGGCGTGATGTTCCGCGACATCACCCCGCTGCTGCAGAACCCCAAGACGCTGCGCGTGCTGATCGATGTCTTTGTGCACCGCTACATGGATGCGCAGCTCGACCTGGTGGCGGGCATCGACGCGCGCGGCTTTATCCTGGGCGCGATCGTCGCGTATGAGCTGAACCTGGGCTTCGTGCCGATCCGCAAGAAGGGCAAGCTGCCGTTCCAGACCGTGGCCGAGGAGTACGAGCTGGAATACGGCAGCGCCACTGTCGAGATCCATGCCGACGCCTGCAAGTCCGGCGACCGCGTGCTGCTGGTCGACGACCTGATCGCCACCGGCGGCACCATGATGGCCGGGCGCAAGCTGCTGGAGCGCCTGGGCGCGACGGTGGTGGAGGGCGCCGCCATCGTCGACCTGCCCGAACTGGGCGGCTCGAAGCTGCTGCAGGACGGCGGGCTGCCGCTGTTCACCGTGTGCAAGTTCGAAGGTCACTGAGCCACGCTGACCGGCCCGCAAGATTTCCACGCAAGGAGACCCCATGCCTGACCTGTTGCTGTTCCTGCTGACTTCGATTGCCGTGACTGTGGCCCCGGGGCCCGACAACCTGCAGGTGCTGGCGCGCGGCATGGCACAGGGCCGGCGCGCGGGGCTGGTCGCGGCACTGGGCTTTTCGGTCGGGTGCCTGTTCCACACCGTGATTGCGGCGGTGGGGCTGGCCGCGGTGCTGCGCTCGTCGCCGCTGGCGTTCCAGCTGATCAAGTATGCGGGCGCGGCCTACCTGATCTGGATCGGCATCCAGGCGCTGCGCGCCAGGGGCGGGCTGGCGCAGGGCGGTGACGTCGATGCGGTGCCGCTGGGGCGCGTGTTCCGCCAGAGCGTGCTCGGCAACATCATGAATCCCAAGGTGACGCTGTTCTTCCTGGTGTTCCTGCCGCAGTTCGTGCGCGCCGATGCCGCGCACCCGGGGCTGCAGTTCCTGCTGCTGGGCGTGGTCTTCATGCTGCAGACGGCGGTGGTGTTCTCGCTGTTCGGGCTGTGCGCGGGCTGGCTGGGTGCCTGGCTGCGCCGCCGCCCGGCCACCGGCCGCTGGCTGGACCGCGCCGCCGGGGCGATCTTCGTCGGGCTGGGGATCAAGGTCGCGCTGCCCTGATCCCGGCCCGCCCAAACGCTGCGCAGCCACATGCGCGGCGTGGCTTTCCAGGGTGTTGTTCCTGTGCTGCCTGCGGCCCGCATCGCGGGCCCATGCCGTTGCCGGTGCCAGGTGTCGGGCGCATAATGCCCTCTTGACAACGACACGATGACCGGGCGGAGCCTCCAGTCAGTATTCGGCACCGGTCACACAAAGGCGCACCATGGGCGTACTCCTTCACCTGCTATCAGGCGTTGCCCTGCTCGTCTGGGGCACCAACATCGTCAAGGTCGGCATCCTGCGCGTCTACGGCGCGAACCTGCGCCATGTCCTGTCGACCAGCGTCTCCAACCGCTTCACCGCCTTCCTTGCCGGGCTCGGCGTCACCGGGCTGGTCCAGAGCAGCAACGCCACCGCGGTCATCGTCAGCTCCTTCGTCGGCCAGGGCCTGATCGCCGTGGCGCCGGCGCTGGCCATCATGCTCGGCGCCAACGTCGGCACCGCGCTGATGGTGCAGGTGTTCTCGCTGGACCTGTCCTGGCTGTCGCCGCTGCTGATCTTTGTCGGCGTGATCTGCCACCTGACCTGGAAGGGCAGCAGGGCCGGCCACGTCGGCCGCGTGCTGATCGGCCTGGGCCTGATCACGCTGGCGCTGGAACTGATCTCCATCGCCACCCGTCCGGTGGTGCAGGCCGCCGGTGTCAAGGTCTTGTTCGCCTCGCTGACCGGCGACGCGGGGCTGGACATGCTGGTCGGCGCCTTCCTGACCATCCTGTGCTATTCCAGCCTGGCCGTGGTGCTGTTCTGCGGCGCGCTGGCCTCGGCCGGCGTGGTGTCGATCCACGTGGCGCTGGCGCTGGTGCTGGGGGCCAACCTGGGTTCGGGCATCTCGGCGCTGCTGACCACCTCGGGCAACAACCAGCCGGGCAAGCGCGTGACGCTGGGCAACCTGCTGTCGCGCCTGCTGGGCTGCCTGGTGGCGCTGCCGCTGCTGGGCCAGGCCGAGGAGCTGCTGGCGCTGCTGGACCATGACCCGCAACGGCTGATCGTCAATTTCCACCTGCTGTTCAATGTCGCGCTGGCGGTGCTGCTGCTGGGCGCCACCGCGCCACTGGCGCGGCTGTGCGAGAAGGTGCTGCCCGGGCGCAATACCGGCGACAGCCAGGTCACGCCGCGCCACCTCGATACGGCCGCGCTGTCCACGCCCACGCTGGCGCTGGCCAACGCCGCGCGCGAAGTGCTGCGCATCGGCGACCGCGTCGAGCAGATGCTGGACAACATGCTGCGCGTGCTGCGCACCAACGACGCCAAGCTGGCCGACGCCACCTGCCGCATCGACAACGAGGTGGACGACCTCTACACCGCGATCAAGCTCTACCTGACGCGCATCAGCCTGGAAGCGCTGGACGAGCGCGACGGCCAGCGCTGGACCGAGATCATCTCGCTCACCATCAACCTGGAACACGCGGGCGACATCATCGAGCGCATCCTGCTCGATACCAAGGACAAGAAGATCGCCCACAACCTGATGTTCTCCGAGGCGGGCATGCAGGAAATCGCAGAGATGCACGCGCGCCTGGTCGCCAACCTGCGGCTGGGCCTGTCGGTGTTTCTCAACGGAGACCTCAAGAGCGCGCAGGCGCTGATGGCCGAGAAAGCGAACTTCCGCGAGCTGGAGCGCAAGTACGCGCGCACCCACCTGCAGCGCGTGGCGGTGCAGACCGCCGAGAGCATCGAGACCAGCTCATTGCACCTGGACGTGATCAGCGAGCTCAAGCGGCTGAATTCGCTGTTCTGTGCGACGGCTTATCCGGTGCTGGAGCAGGCTGGGGTGCTCAACCGCAGCCGGATGAAGGAAGACGACCTGCCGGCGGTGCCGACCGTGCAGGCAGCGCAGCACTGAGCGGCGACGCTAGAGCTTGTAGCCGAACTTCCGCAACAGCGCCTTGCGCTCGGCCACATCGGCATCGGTCTCGATCCCCAGCGGCGAGGCGCCATCGATCACGCCCACCACGCCGCGTCCGGCATCGGTCTGGGCGATGATCACCTCGGTCGGGTTGGCCGTTGCGCAGAAGATGCGGCACACCTCCGGCACTGCCCGCACCGCGGCCAGCACGTTGACCGGAAAGAACCCGTCGCCGAGGAAGATCACGAAGGTATGCCCGGCGCCGATGGCGCGGGCATTCTCGCAGGCCAGGTCGATCAGGTCTTCATCTGTGCCCGACCAGCGCACCAGGCGCTTGCCCGAGGCCTCGCAGAACGCCAGTCCGAAGAGGATGCCTGGCACCGTGCCGACCAGCGCCTCGTGCAGGTCTTCCACAGTCTTGATGAAATGCGAATGGCCGAAGATGAAGTTGGTGGCTTCCGGCTTGGTGACCGGTACGACCGTCAGTTCCATGGCTGGCTCCAGAATGGCGGCGCGGCTTGCCGCCATCCGGTTCATGGTAGGGCGCGGGGTGGTGAATGCAAGCGGGCAGGGATCCTCGCATGGCACGCGTACCTGCTATACCGGATGGACTGGCCCGTCACGGAGACGCCGATGCCGCTTCTTCGCCTCTTCCTCGCATGGCTTGCCATGGCGCCGTGCGTGGCCGCCGCCCAGGTCGTTCCGGCATCACAGGGCGAAATCGCCGTCAGTGAGCTGAAACGCCCCAATGTCGTCGTCGTGCTGCGGCATGCGAGTGCGCCGGGGGTCGGCGATCCGCCGGGCTTCAAGCTGGACGACTGTTCGACCCAGCGCAACCTGGACGCGAACGGCCGGCAGCAGGCGGCGAGGCTCGGTAGCAGCTGGAAGGCGGCGGGCTTCCGGCCGACGCGGGTCTACAGCAGCGCCTGGTGCCGCTGCCAGGACACCGCCCGCCTGATCGACCTGGGTCCGGTGCGGGTCCAGCCATTGCTCAATTCATTTTTTGGCGCGGATGCGCAGCGCCGGGAAGCGCAGACCGCGCAGCTTTCGCGCTTTATCGACGGGCTCGATCCGCGCGGCGGGCCTTACCTGCTGGTCACGCACCAGGTGGTGATCACCGCATTGACCGGCCATGGCGCCGACAGCGGCGGTGGGGCAGCAATCGAATTGCAGCCGAACGGCGCGGCCCGGCGCACGCGCGTGCTGCCGGCCGCCGGGCTGGACTGAACGCTCAGGCCCGCCTGAGCAGCGGTGCCAGATACTTGCCCGTAAAGCTCGCCTTGCTCCTGGCCACATCCTCCGGCGTGCCGCGCGCGATCACCTGGCCGCCGCCGGCGCCGCCTTCCGGCCCCATGTCGATCAGCCAGTCCGCGGTCTTGATGACATCGAGGTTGTGTTCGATGATGACCACGGTATTGCCCTGGTCGCGCAGCTTGTGGATGACCTTGAGCAGCAGCTCGATATCGTGGAAGTGCAGCCCGGTGGTGGGCTCGTCCAGGATGTAGAGCGTGCGCCCCGTATCGCGCTTGGACAGCTCCAGCGACAGCTTGACGCGCTGCGCCTCGCCGCCCGACAGCGTGGTCGCCGACTGGCCCAGGCGGATATAGCCCAGGCCCACGTCCAGCAGCGTCTGCAGCTTGCGCCGCACCACCGGCACCGCGCTGAAGAACTCGTGCGCCTGCTCGACGGTCAGGTCCAGCACCTCGGAGATGTTCTTGCCCTTGTACAGGACTTCCAGCGTCTCGCGGTTGTAGCGTTTGCCGTGGCAGACATCGCACGGCACATAGACGTCGGGCAGGAAATGCATCTCGACCTTGAGCACGCCGTCGCCCTGGCAGGACTCGCAGCGCCCGCCCTTGACGTTGAACGAGAAGCGGCCCGGATCGTAGCCGCGTTCCTTGGCCGAGGGCACACCGGCGAACAGTTCGCGGATGGGCGTGAACAGGCCCGTATAGGTGGCCGGATTGGAACGCGGCGTGCGCCCAATCGGGCTCTGGTCGACGTTGATGACCTTGTCGAAATGCTCGAGCCCCTCGATGCGGTCGTGCGGCGCCGGCTCCGGCGTCGAGCCGTACAGGTGGCGCGCCACCGCATGGTAGAGCGTGTCGTTGATCAGCGTCGACTTGCCCGAGCCGGACACGCCGGTGATGCAGGTCAGCAGGCCCACCGGCACCTCGGCGGTGACGTTGCGCAGGTTGTTGCCGCTGGCGTTGACGATGCGCAGCAGGCGCTCATCGTCGGGTGCGGCGCGTTCCTTCGGCACCTCGATGCGGCGCTGGCCGGACAGGTACTGCCCGGTCAGCGATGCCGGCGAATCCTCGATCTGCCGCGGTGTGCCCTCGGCCACGATCATGCCGCCGTGCACGCCGGCGCCCGGGCCGATGTCGACCACATAGTCGCAGGCGCGGATCATGTCCTCGTCGTGCTCGACCACCAGCACCGAGTTGCCGATGTCGCGCAGGTGCTTGAGCGTGCCGATCAGGCGGTCGTTGTCGCGCTGGTGCAGGCCGATCGAGGGTTCGTCCAGCACATACATCACGCCGGTCAGGCCCGAGCCGATCTGCGACGCCAGCCGGATGCGCTGGGCCTCGCCGCCTGACAACGTATCGGCGCTGCGCTCCAGTGACAGGTAGTCCAGCCCGACGTTGTTCAGGAAGTTCAGCCGCGCCGAGATCTCCTTGATGATCTTGTCGCCGATCTCGCGCTTGGCGCCATGCATGTCCAGCGTCAGGAAGTAGGTCAGCGCGTCGCGCAGCGGCCAGCCGTTGATCTCGAAGATCGCGCGTGCCTGCTCGCCTTCGCCCAGCTTGACGTGGCGCGCCTCGGTGCGCAGCCGGGTGCCTTGGCAGGCGGGGCAGGGCTGGTTGTTCTGGTACTTGGCCAGTTCCTCGCGCACGGCGACCGAATCGGTCTCGCGGTAGCGGCGCTCCAGGTTGGGGATGATCCCTTCGAACACATGCTCGCGCACGGTGGTGCGGCCGCGTTCGTTGATATAGGTGAACGGGATCTGCTGCTCGCCCGAGCCGTGCAGCACCGACTGCTGCACGTTTTCCGGCAGCTCCTCGAACGGGGTCTCGGTGTCGAAATCGTAGTACGCTGCCAGGCCTTGCAGCATCTGGAAGTAGAACTGGTTGCGGCGGTCCCAGCCCTTGATCGCGCCCGAGGCCAGCGACAGGTTGGGGAAGGCCACCACGCGCTTGGGATCGAAGAAGGTGATCTGGCCCAGCCCGTCGCAGCTAGGGCAGGCGCCCATCGGGTTGTTGAACGAGAACAGCCGCGGCTCCAGCTCCTGCAGCGAATACGAGCAGATCGGGCAGGCAAACTTGGAGCTGAACATATGCTCCTTGCCGCTGTCGAGTTCCAGCGCAAGCGCGCGGCCATCGGCCAGGCGCAACGCGGTCTCGAACGACTCGGCCAGGCGTTGCTTGATGTCGGCGCGCACCTTGACGCGGTCCACCACCACCTCAATGGTGTGCTTCTCGGTCTTCTTCAGTTTCGGCAGCGCATCGACCTCATAGACCTTGGCCTCGGCCTCGTGCGCGGTGCCGCCGCCCGAGCGGATGCGAAAGCGCACGAAGCCCTGCGCCTGCATGCTGTCGAACAGGTCCGAGTGCTCGCCCTTGCGGTCGGCCACCACCGGTGCCAGGATCATCAGCTTGGTGTCTTCCGGCAGGGCCAGCGCGGCGTCCACCATCTGCGACACGCTCTGCGCCTGCAGCGGCAGGTTGTGGTCGGGGCAGTAGGGCGTGCCGGCGCGGGCGTACAGCAGGCGCAGGTAGTCGTGGATCTCGGTGACGGTGCCGACCGTGGAACGCGGGTTGTGGCTGGTGGCCTTCTGCTCGATCGAGATCGCCGGCGACAGGCCTTCGATCAGGTCCACGTCCGGCTTTTCCATCAGCTGCAGGAACTGGCGGGCATAGGCGGACAGCGACTCCACGTAGCGGCGCTGGCCCTCGGCATAGAGCGTGTCGAAGGCAAGCGAGGACTTGCCCGAGCCCGACAGGCCGGTGATCACGATCAGCCGGTTGCGCGGCAGGTCGAGATTGATGTTCTTCAGGTTGTGGGTACGCGCCCCACGGATCTTGATTTCTTCCATATGCCGAAAAGTCGTCGCCAGACAGGCCGCCCTGCCGGGGTTGGCAAGGCTGTCTGAAGGAATCGCAAAACCCAGAAACAAGTACCGTATTTGGCACTTCCGACCGCTGGCGACGGCCGGAATGCGCGCCCGGGCACACGCCCGGGGGCCAACTGGCATGGCCAGGTGACCCGGGAAGCGCGAAGGAGCAAACCTGTTAATATACCCAACTTCGGTTTCCGGGGTGGCCCGCGCCATGCAGGCGCCCGGCGAAGCCGCCGCCGGCCCCGGGTTCCGGGCGGCAACTTCCCCCCGCGATCCCGATCGAAACTGCCGTTGCGATGCAACGGCAGCCAGCCTGACAGATTCCACGATCCCACGATCGCAATGCCGTCGATCCAGTCTTCTTCCCCGGGTGCGGGTGCCGCTGACGCATCCCAGGCCCCCGCCCGCGAACGCATGACCCGCGTCGAGCTGCGCGCCGCCGTGTCGCTGGCCAGCATCTTCGCGCTGCGCATGCTGGGCCTGTTCCTGATCCTGCCCGTCTTTGCCGAATACGCGCACAGCCTGCCCGACGGGCACGACGCCCAGCGCGTGGGCCTGGCCATGGGCATCTATGGCCTGATGCAGGCATTCCTGCACATCCCGCTGGGCTGGCTGTCCGACCGCATCGGGCGCAAGCCGGTGATGGTGGCCGGGCTGCTGCTGTTCATCGCCGGCGGGCTGGTGGCCGCCTTCTCCGACACGCTCAGCGGCATCATCGCCGGCCGCGCGCTGCAGGGCACGGGCGCGATCTCCGCGGCCATCACCGCCTGCATCGCCGACCTGACGCGCGAACGCCATCGCACCAAGGCGATGGCGATGGTGGGCGGCAGCATCGGCCTGACCTTCGCGTTGTCGCTGGTGATCGCCTCGCCGCTGCTGCACAGCATCGGCATGTCCGGCATCTTCGGGCTGATGTCGGTGCTGGGGCTGGTGGCCATCGGCGTGACGCTGTTCCTGGTGCCGACCCCGCCGCCGCCGCATCCGGTGCGCCTGCCGTTCCGCAAGGTGCTGCTCAACCCCGACCTGGCGCGCCTGAACGTCGGCGTGCTGGCGCTGCACGCTTCCCAGGTGGCCATGTTCATGGTGGTGCCCGCCATGCTGGCCGATGCCGGCATGCCGCTGGACCAGCACTGGAAGGTCTACCTGCCGGTGGTGCTGGTGTCCTTCGTGCTGATGCTGGGCCCGATGATGGCGGCCGAGCGCTACGGCCGCGTGCGCCCGGTGCTGCTGGGCGCGGTCGCGCTGATGACCGCGGTGCAGCTGCTGTTTGCCGCCGTGCACGGGCTGTGGGCCATCGTCGGCGTGCTGCTGCTCTTCTTTGTCGCGTTCAACGTGCTGGAGGCGATGCAGCCTTCGCTGGTGTCGCGCTACGCCGCGGCCGCGCGCGGGGCGGCGCTGGGCGTCTACAACACCACGCAGGCGCTGGGCCTGTTCCTGGGCGGCGCGGCCGGTGGCTGGCTGCTCAAGCACGAGGGGCGCAGCGCCGTGTTCGTCGGTTGCGCGGTGGTGCTGTTGCTCTGGCTTATAATCGCCTGGAGCATGAAGGCGCCGCCGGCGCGCGGGCAGGAAGCTGCACCGGCAACGCCGGCCTGATCCGCATCACATCGTAAAGAATCCGGCCTGGAAAAGGCCTAGCATGATCGCGCCACCCGACGTCTGGCCGGGGGCGCGATGTTCGTTTACGTCACCGCAGTATCGCGTCACACTACATCCGCTTTACCGTCATCGTATTGCCACGCTTTTCAACACAGCGCGTGGCTTTTGGAGAACATTCACATGGCATCGGTCAACAAAGTCATTCTCGTCGGCAACCTCGGCGCAGACCCGGAAACCCGCTACCTGCCCAGCGGCGACGCCGTGACCAATATCCGCCTGGCGACCACCGATCGCTACAAGGACAAGCAGAGCGGCGAGATGAAGGAGGCCACCGAATGGCACCGCGTCTCGTTCTTCGGCAAGATCGCCGAAATCGCCGGCCAGTACCTGCGCAAGGGATCGTCGGTCTATATCGAAGGCCGCATCCGCACCCGCAAGTGGCAGGACCAGTCGGGCCAGGACAAGTACTCCACTGAAATCGTTGCCGACCAGATGCAGATGCTCGGCTCGCGCCAGGGTGGCGGTGGCGGTGGCGGTGACGAAGGCGGCTACGGTGGTGGCGGCGCAGGTGGCGGCGGTGGCTACAGCCGCGAAGCGTCGGGCGGCGGCTACGGCGGTGGCCGCGGTGGTCAGGCGGGCGGCCAGGGTGGCGGCCAGGGCGGTGGCGCTGCGCGCCGGCCGCAGCAGCCGGCCTCGAATGGTTTCGAGGATATGGACGACGATATCCCGTTCTAAAGGCTACCTCTCCTCATTTTGTTAGGTTTTGCCCTGAAGCCCGCTTGCTGCGGGCTTTTTTGTTTTCTGTTGGCGTTCACGGGGTATTTGCACGCTCTCGTATGCGGGTAAGCGCCGCAAAAAGCTGGCATGCGTCGATCATCGGGTCTTCTCGATGAGGGAACGCCGGCTATTGGATAGGGGGCCCTTCTGGTGTAGCGGAGAAGTGGTGCTGCAGAATCTGCCACGCCCCCAGCCGCCTTGTCAGTACCCACGTCGTCCGTAGTGCCGAGGCGGTTTCGCGCCCGTCGGCGAGCACAAAGTGGAAGTTGGCGTGCCCCTGCGCCAGCAGCGTGTCCGCGCCAAGCTCGACCAGCGTTTGATCGACCAGGGACATCGATGCCGAGCGCAACGTCCCGGCGTACGAGGCGAAGTATCCCTGGATTGCCGCTTGGCCCACGGCGTGGCCAGGGCGGCCCCCGAAGAACAAGGCTTCGGGCGCGTACAGCGCGGTCAGCGCGTCGGAATTCCATGTCAGCGCGGCGGCGTTCCAGCGGCGCTCGACGTCTTGCAGGGCGGCCTGCGCTCGCGAGGCGTTCTCGCATGTGGCTTGGTGTTCGGTCATGATTGCCATGTCATTGCCTGGCGCTCCCCGGGCGTTCCCATCCATGCCTTCCTTGTGGGCTTTGCAGCAATGCTACGACGATGACGGTCGCCAGCTCAACCGAAAAGGCGGGGCGTTCCGTACCTTGGAACGCCGCAGCACCGGCGCCCGCACCCGCAGTCTGGATGCGACCGGCTCCAGTAAGGCGGGTAGGCATGAGGAAGGCAGCAAGTCAGGAGTTATTCACATGAACTTACTGCATCGGGCTCATGAAATTTACCTAACGTTTGTCAGGATAACGGGCGCGCCGGTTTGACGGCGGTGCTTGCCGAGATGTTTCAAAGTACGGGAGAGTTGGCGCAAAACCATTGGTCATCTGCCGCAGCTGCGGCATAGTGAATGTGTGCGTGCCGGAAACGGCATCTGTTGTCTCCATGCTCGCGTCCGAGCGAGCTTAAGCCCCAACCGGCTTGCCGCGGGGCTTCCTTTTTTGCGCCATTGGCGCCACGTTCGACCAAAGGCCTTTCCCCCATGCTGCGCATGACGTCCGCTGCCAGGTGATGCCGGGTCTTAGCGTTCGCCGGGCCGCACGTCCGCCAGGATCGACGCGATGTTCCCCACGTTCTCCAGGTCCCGCACCGCATCGATGACGCGATCGATCTTGGCCTCGGGGATGGCGTCCCGCGCGTTGTCGCGGAACTTCTGCACCAACTCTTCCGTGCTCATATGGCTGGCCGGGTCGGGGGACGGACTTCCCTTCGGATAGCGCCGCTCGCCGACAAAGGTCTGGCCGCGCGCCGACACCTCGATCTTCGCCGGCCGGCTGGCTGCGTGGCCGGTCAGAAGCGCCACATAGTCGGGGTGTACCGCGTGCTCGACCTTATCCATCAGACGCATCACGGATTCGCCGAACACCAGTTCGGGCTCCTGCCAGGCCTTGCCCGGCGGCACACGATGCGCACCCAGTGCGATGCCGTGCGCGATGCTGAACTGTGCGTCGTGCACATGCCGGATCTCACGGTTGAGCCAAACGGGCTGCTCGACAAATCCCTCGACCCAGACCCTGATGCCATCGATCTCGTCCGGCCGCAGTTCGTTCTGGTCGACGATCTCGTTGAGGCTGTCCAGCAGCGCATGCAGGATGCGGCAGTGCGGGTAGGGCTTGTAGGCCTGTTCGGTGGGGAACTGCCAGTCGGTGCCGAGTGCCGCGAGGATGCGATCCGGTTCCCAGCGCGTAGTGCCGATAAAGCGCGGGAAACCATATTCGCGGTCATCAAGTATCTGGAGGTCACCACGGTGGCCGAACTCGGCCATGTGCGCGGCGGCCATCGCCGCCTGCGTCAGCGCGCCGGCAAGCAGGTACTTGATGGTGGAGCTGGGCGCATGCTGGAACCAGGCGACCTGCGAGTTCACCGGGCTGATGCTGCCTGCAATCCCCAGCGCATGCGCTGTCGTCTCCGCGCCCAGTCCCTTCAGCTTGGCGACGGCCGCGGTCGCGCCGAAGACGGTGCTGCTGTAGCCATAGATCTTCGGTGGCGAGACCTTGCCGTCCTTGGTGTCGCGCAGGTAGTCCATGGCCTTGCCGAGCCGATACGACATCTCATGCGAGACCGCCAGCGCGGCAATCAGGTCCTGGCCGGACCGGCCCATGGCTTCGCCGACCGCCAGCGCGCCGGGCAGGACATAGGGCGTCACATGGCCCGGCGGCACCACCGCATCCATGTCGAGGGCGTTGATCAGCTCGCCGTTGGCAAAGGCCGCGCCGACGACCGACACCCGCTGGTCGGTGCCGATGATGGTGGCGTCGCCCGCGGCGCCGCCCATCAGTGCGCCGTAGTCGATCCCGATCTTGCCCTTGGGCTGGTCGACGGCGGCCAGCGCGCATCCCAGCGAATCGAGGACGATGCGCTTGCATTCGTCCACGACCGCCGGCGGCAGCGTGTCGTAGGTGCTTTGCTGTGTAAAGCCGGCCAGTTGCTCGACGATGGTTGTTGCCATTGCATTCTCTCCAGGTAAGGTGTCGCGCCCCTGCGGCAGGGGCTGGCAGGGGAGTTCGGCTTGTCGTCCGACTTACTCCTTCGGAATGCCCAGGTCCGCCACGACCTTGATATTGCGCTGCAGATCCTGACGCAAAAACTCGGTGAATTCCTCCGGGGACATGTTGCCGGCTTCGGCGCTGTCCTTGCGGAACCGCTCGCGCACGGCCTCGCTGGCCTGCGCCGCCTTCAATGCCTTCGCCAGCCGCATGACGACCGGCGTTGGCGTACCGGCCGGCGCCGTCAGGCCCATATAGACATAGAAGCTGTAGTTGGGCAGGCCCTGTTCGGCCAGTGTCGGAATGTCGGGAAATGCCGGCAGGCGCTTGGGGGAGGAGACCGCGAACGCGCGCAGCTTGCCGTCCTGGAGGTATGGGCCCGATGAGTTGGCGCCGTCAAATATCATGTTGACGCGGCCGCCAAGTACGTCCGGCATGGCGCCGGCGTTGCCCTTGTAAGGCACGTGAAGCATCTTGATGCCGGCCTGGTGCACGAACAGCGCGGCGGCCATATGGGTACTGGTGCCGATGCCCGCGGTGGCATAGGACATCGAGCCCGGGCTGGCTTTCGCATGCGCGACCAACTGGGGCAGGGTCTTGTCCGGCTGGGCGGAGAAGCCCACCATGATCAGCGGGGCCTTGTTCATCATGCCGATGCCGGTGAAGTCCCGCGCCAGGTCATAGCCCGGCTCCAGCTTGGTGGCCTGCGCCAGCGCCAGGGTGTTGGCGGTGGCGAGGATGGTGTAGCCATCCGGCTTCTGGGTCTTCACATAGCGGATGCCAAGCATTCCGGCAGCCCCCGCCATGTTTTCCACGACCACAGGCTGGCCGAGGTTGTCGGCCATCTGCTGCGCCACGGCGCGGGTCGTGACGTCGAGCAGCGCTCCCGGCGCCGAGTTGACGACGATCCGCACAGGCCTGGCCGGATAGGCGTCCACAGCCAATGTCGGCCCTGCCAGCGACATGATGATCGCGCCGCACAGGTGATGAAGGGAGTGGGTCATTGCTGTGGCCTCCTGTTTCGTAATCTCTGTTGGCAGCCCTGCGTGAAAGGGGGCAGGTATGCATGGTGGGAATGCGAGGCAGGCGAGGTCAATGCCCGGCTTGCGTGCGTTCCGTGCAATGAGCGGGTAAGGCGGAGCGGAAGGTGCTGGCGCCGGGGGTGTGGTGTCTGCGTGCATGAGCGCCGCGCGCACAAAGGGGCCCGCGCTCAGGCAAGTTGCGTTCACCAAAAAAAATGCACCTGACCGCGCTTTGTCACGCGAACAGGCGCCAGTTCCCTTTACCACTTCCCTTTTCTGCTTCTTATCTCGCTGCTTGGCCGCGCGGCATTGAAGTGACGCGGCCGGAGCCAATCCGTCAGAACTTATGGCGGATATTGACCATGACCCCCGTTTGGTTCTCGCCCGGCGTGATGGTGCTGCGGAAGCCGTTCAGGCCAAGGTTGGAGTTGTCCTTGTTGCGCACGTATCCCACGTTCAGGAAGGCATCAGTGCGCTTGGACAAGGCGTAATTGGCGGATGCGACCAGCATCCACGGATCCTGTCCGTTACGCCGGTTATTCAGGTAGTAGCCGGCACCGGTCAAAGTGAGGGCAGGCGTAGCCCGGAAACGGTATCCCAGCCAGAAGAGGTCGTTACGGCGCTGCGGCTGGCCCGGCGCGACACCAATGTCGCCATTGAACCAGCGATAGCCGGCCAGTATCGTCGAGCTGCCGAAGCTGAAGTTGGCCGCTGCTGCGATACGGCGGTCTGTCTGGCCCGAACTCTGCCCGGTGATGCCACGCGTACCTTGCTGCTGGTCATAGATCACGGTAGCTCCGAACTTTCCGCCGGCGTACTCCAGGCCGCCGCCAAAGGCACGGTCGCTCTTGACGTCGCCGGGGACCTCGGTGCCGAACGACGTAGTGCCGCCGCTGGCGATGCTGGTACCGCGCGCAAAGCTGTACAGGGCAGTTGCCGTGACCGGGCCGAACTTGCCGGTGTACTTGGCGGTGTTGTCGTAGCGACCCGCAAGGCTGGTATCGATCGACAGCGCCGAATAGCGCGCCGCCAGCACCATCGGCTCATAGTTGATCAGCAAGTCGAACAGCGCGTTCTGCTGTCGGCCGAGCGTGACGCGGCCCCATTGGTGGTCCAGGCCCACGAAGGCCTGGCGGCCGAACAGCCGGCCGCCCTGGCTCGATACACCGTTGTCGAGATCGAAGCCGCTTTCCAGCGCGTAGACCGCTTTCATGCCGCTGCCCAGGTCCTCCACGCCGCGCAGGCCCCAGCGCGAGCCCGACACGTTGCCGGACGTCATGCGAAACAGCTTGTCGCCGGCCGCATTGGTGTTGTTCAGGTATTCCATCCCGATATCCGCGACGCCATACAGCGTGACGGACGACTGCGCAGTGGCGAATGGTGCAGTCATGGACAACAGCACTGCAGCGTAATAACGACTCTTCATGGGCTCCTCCGTTGTGGTCTTGTGTGTGTGCGGAGTCTGTGAGATGTCGCGTGATGGCGTCAAAGCCCATCCGACAACTGTGCCGTGCAATGAAATGAGAGCACTTGGACGCCCGCGCCGCCGTCTGGCCCCGACACTCGATACACGGACACGAACGGCGCTCCGGACTGCGCCACGGCATTCCAAAGTACGGCACAACACCGCGCCGCGGATTGACTTGCTTCGGTGCGTCGCGCACGCTGGATCTATGCCATGGCGCTCCTGATGCTGCATGAACTGTGCTGACCACGTCGCGCCGCAGCAACTGTGCAACCAACATGCTGGATTTTCGATGAGTGACCCTCTGCACAATGACTGGATCCCTACGGGAGACGATATCGCCACGGCGAACGTGTCGGCGCTGGTCGCCCGCCTCGGCCTGAAGGACTACGACGAACTGCTGGCTTTCTCCAACGAGAAGCCCGACGCCTACTGGAACGCCGTCATCGAATTCTGCGGAATGGTGTGGGATGTTCCGTACACGCAGTACATGGATGCCCCCAAGGGTAAGCCGTTTCCAAAATGGTTCCCGGGCGGGCAACTGAACTGGGTCAAGTCCGCGCTCAAGTGGGCGGACGATCCCTCGATGGCGTGGCGCACCGCCGTGGTGGCGGAGAAAGAGAGCGGTGCGATCGAGCAACTGACCTATGCCGAACTGGCAAACAAGGTAGCCGGCTTCGCCGGCGGCCTGAAGGCGCTGGGCGTCAAGCGCGGCGACCGGGTTGGCCTGCTGATGGAAAATGGCGTCGAAGCGACCGTGACCTCTCTGGCCATTTCATGGATCGGCGCGGTGACGGTGCCCCTGTTCAGCGGATTCGGTGTCGATGCAATCGTATCGCGCTTGTCGTCGTGCTCGGCCAGCGCGCTGGTCGCTACGACCGGCTTCTCCCGCCGGGGAAAGTGGGTCGATACGCGCAGCCTGGTGGACGAAGCGCTGTCGCGCCTGCCGGACATCGGCACCACGGTCTGGAAGCATGCGGGCGAATCGATTGCCTTCGGCGACAAGGTGCTGGACTGGCAGCAAGTGGCCAGCGCGCAGCCGGATGCCGCGCCGGAGCGGATGTCGCCGGACGACCCCTTCATGATCATCTATACCTCCGGCACCACCGGGAAGCCCAAGGGCACCGTGCATACGCACGGCAGCTTCCCGATGAAGATCGCGCACGATTCGGCCATCCATTTCAATGTCAGCCCGAAGGATGTGTTCTGCTGGCCCGCTGACATGGGGTGGGTCGCCGGCACGCTGGTGATGTCGTGCGCGTTGCTGCGTGGCGCAACGCTGGTGTGTTATGACGGCGCCCCGGATTTCCCGGACTGGTCACGCATGTCGCGCATCGTCGAACGCCACGGCGTGACGCACTTTGGCTCGGCGCCGACGCTGATCCGGGGCCTGGCGGCGAACGAGGCTCTTGCCACGCAAGGCGATACGTCGACGGTCAGGCTGCTGATCACCGCCGGCGAGGGCATCGATCCAGAACACTTCCTGTGGTTCCAGAAAGCGTTCGGCGGCGGCCGCCGCCCGGTTATCAACTACACCGGCGGCACGGAGGTGTCGGGGGCGCTGCTGTCCAGCGTGATCGTCAGGCCGATCAGCCCGGCCGGGTTCAACACCGCCTCGCCGTCGGTGGCTGCCGACGTGGTGGATGGGGACGGCAAGTCGCTGACCAACACCGTGGGCGAGCTGGCGATCCGCCGGCCATTCGTCGGCATGACGCACTCGTTCTGGCAGGACGACGAGCGCTATCTGGACGCCTACTGGAACACCGTGCCGGGCATCTGGGTGCACGGTGATCTCGCGCTGCGCCGCGACGACGGCACCTGGTTCATGATGGGCCGCTCTGACGACACCATCAAGCTGGCCGGGAAGCGCCTTGGTCCCGCCGAGATCGAGGACGTGCTGCTCGAATTGCCCGAGATCGCCGAAGCCGCCGCCATCGGCGTGGAGGACCCGGTCAAGGGGCAGAAGCTGGTCGTGTTCCTGGTGCCATCGGCCGCCGTGACGCAGTCGAATGAGGCGCTGACGGCCGCTGTCAGCAAACATGTCGATGGCCGGCTGGGGCGCCCGTTCCGCCCTTCGGTGGTCCACGTGGTCGCGCAGCTGCCCAAGACGCGCAGCTCGAAGATCATGCGCCGCGTGATCCGCAGCGTTTACAACGGGCTGCCTCCCGGCGACCTGTCCGCGCTGGACAACCCGCCGGCACTTGAAGAGATTCGCGCCGCTGCCGCACATTGATGCCGCCATGCGGGCGCATTGATTGACGGGAGCATGTGTATTTCCTTTGTTCGCTGCACACGCCCCGCACTTTTGTTCAGGAGATTCCATGTCGAAAAGCAATGCCGCCGCAGGCGCGGCCTATGAGAACTATTCGAGCCTGGCGTTTGACCGCCCTGGCGAGGGCGTCCTGCGCATCACGCTGAACCGTCCCGAGCGCCTGAACGCGCTGGACGCTCGCGGCCACGACGAGATCGCCCGCGTCTGGCGCGATATCGATGCCGATCCGACCGTGAGCGCCGTGGTGCTGTGCGGCGCTGGCAAGGCCTTCTCTGCCGGCGGCGACTTCGAGATGGTCGAAGAAATGATCGATTCCTTCGACGCCCGCGCCCGCGTCTGGCGCGAGTCAAAGGACCTGGTTTACAACATCATCAATTGCTCCAAGCCGATCGTTTCGGCGATCCACGGCTCCGCCGTCGGTGCGGGGCTGGTTGCCGCGCTGCTGGCGGATATCTCGGTGGCGGCGCGCACCGCGCGGTTGGTTGATGGCCATACCCGCCTCGGCGTCGCCGCCGGCGACCACGCCGCGATCGTGTGGCCGCTGCTGTGCGGAATGGCTAAGGCCAAGTACCACCTGCTGCTGTGCGAACCGGTGAGCGGCGAGAAGGCGGAACAGATGGGCCTGGTGTCGCTGGCCGTGGATGAAGCGGTTCTGCAGGACAAGGCAGTGTCGATCGCCACGCGCCTGGCCAATGGCGCGCCGTCAGCAATCCGCTGGACCAAGTATGCGCTGAACAACTGGCTGCGCCAGGCGGGACCGACCTTCGATGCTTCGCTGGCGCTGGAGATGTTTGGCTTCGGTGGACCGGAGGTCAAGGAAGGCGTGGCCTCGTTCCGCGAGAAGCGCGGTCCGGTGTTCCCGCGCACCACCACGGCCTGAGCGGGAAGGCCGACAGCGGGACGGGCGAGCCGGTCCCGTGCACTGGCGCACAGGGTCGATGGTCACGATCGATTCCTCCAACCCTCGCCTTCTGCGGGCGCGGCAGCCAGTCAAATATGGAAACGAACAAGATGTCCAAGGTGCTTGAAGGTATCCGCGTCCTCGATTTCGGACGCTTCATCGCCGGCCCGTTCTGCGCAGCATTGCTCGCGGACTACGGTGCCGATGTCATCCGGATCGACCGCGTAGGTGGCAGCGAAGACCGCTTCATCGTGCCGGTCACGGAATCGGGGGAGGGGGCACTTTTCCTCCAGTGCAATCGCAACAAGCGGTCGATCACGCTGGACATCGACAGCGAGGAGGGCCGCGAGGCGGTCCGCCGCCTGGTGGAGACCGCCGACGTGGTGGTGGCGAACATGCCGCCGAAGACGCTGGCGAACCTGGGACTCGACTACGCGACGCTGAGTGCGATCAATCCAGCCATCATCCTGACTGCTTCGACGGCCTTCGGCTCGCATGAAGGCGCTGGCCACCGGGTCGGCTTCGACGGGGTGGGGCAGGCCATGAGCGGCGCTGTCTACATGTCGGGCACACCCGAAAGCCCCACCAAGGCGATGGTGCCGGTGGTCGATTTTTCGACTGCCTTGTCGTGCGCGCTCGGCACGGTAATGGCGCTGTACGAGCGGCGCAACAGCGGGCGCGGGCAATGTGTCGAGGCGTCGCTGCTGCAGACGGCGCTGAACCTTTCCAGCGGAGCGCTGATCGAGGAAGCGGCGCTTGCTATCGACCGGCAGGCGATGGGCAACCGCAGCCCCTCTTATGGGCCCTCGGACATCTTCCGCGTGGCCGACGGCTGGATCATCGCCCAGGTGATCGGACAGCCGCTGTTCCGGCGCTGGGCCAACCTGATCGGCGCGCCGGAACTGGTGGACGATCCCCGCTTCAGCGACGACTTGCGGCGCGGCGAGCACGGCGAGTTCCTGAGCGACCTGATGGGCAAATGGTGCGCCAGCCGCACCCGCGATGACGCGCTGTGCGAACTGGAGAAGGCCAGGATCCCGGCGGCGCCGATCTATTCCCCGCGCGAGGCGCTGGACGATGCGTCGATCCAGGAGTCCGGCGCTTACATCTGGCTCGACTACCCCGGCTTGCCGCGCAAGGCACCGATCGTCGCGCCACCGGCAGTCCTGTCGCGCACCCCGCCCGATGTTATGCGACGGCCGCCCACGGTTGGCGAACACACCGAAGAAGTGCTGGCTGAGGTAGGTTACGACCGCTCGCAGGTACAAGCCATGCGCAAGGCCGGCATTGTCTGACGGCACGATCCGCACCACGAGTAATTCGCACAATGCGAACTGGTGGTTCGCCAGGGACTACTTGAGCGCAACCGGCCGGCTCCACTAGCATTGAACCAAAGCAAAGGGGGCTGCCCGAGCCAAGCCAGGCCGGGAAAGCACGGCGCCGGCACCTAGCTAACAGTTGTAAGGCAATGGAAGTGACACGGGCCCGGCCGCATGACGGCGGGCCGACAAGAAAGGAGACAGTAGTGCCAGCAAATCAATCACGGCCGCTCGAGGGCATTCGTGTACTGGACCTGACCGTGGCGCTTGCCGGGCCGTATGGCTCGTTGCTGCTTGGCGGGATGGGCGCGGAGGTGATCCGCGTGGAAGCGCCGGGCGGTGGCGACATTGCACGCACCAACCCGCCTTTCGTGGGCAGCCATGGCATCCACTTCGGCCAGCGTGAGGACGACGAGGTATCTCTGACGGTCCTGAACCGGGCCCGCAACAAGAAGAGCATTACGCTGGACCTGAAGTCCGAACAGGGTCGCGAGCTGTTCATGCGGCTGGCGCAGGAATGCGACGTGGTGCTGGAGAACTTCAGCGAGGGCACCACCGCCAAGCTCGGTGTCGACTACGAGCAGGTCAGGCAGCGGAACCCGCGCATCGTCTATGCGTCGATCAAGGCCATGGGGGAGCCCAGTGCCTTCCCCGGACTCAAGGGCATGGACATCATCGTCCAGGCCCTCAGCGGCCTGATGGAAGTGACCGGCTACGCCGACGGCCCGCCGACGCGCTGCGGCCTGCCGATCGCGGACCTGGTGGCGCCGATGTATACCGTCAACGGCATTCTGGCAGCACTGATCCACCGCGGCCGCACCGGCGAGGGACAGCGCGTGCAGGTGTCGATGCTGGATTGCCTGGCGTCGTGGGTCGCCGAAGAGCACTTTGACGTCATGGGGCGGGAAGGCTACCCGTCGCGCACCGGCAACTACCACGACCGGCTGGCGCCGTTCGGGGTGTACCCGACGCAGGAAGGGCATGTGGCGATCGTGGCGTTCCAGCCGGACTGGTTGCGCGGGCTGCTGGAGTCGATCGGCCAGCCCGATCTGCTCGACGACCCGCGCTTCAGCAGCCGTGGGCCGCGCATGCGCAATGCCTCGGTGCTGAACGAGGCGATCGCGGGTTGGACCAGCCAGCGCAGCACTGCCGATGTGGTGGCCGAGCTGCTCGACAAGCGCGGGGTACCCTGCGCGCCGGTGCGCAAGCCCAACGAGGTGCTGCACGACCGCCGCCTGCATGACAGCGGCGCGTTGATGAACCTTGCCCACCCCCAGTTCGGCCCGGTGGATGCCGTGGGCATGGGCTTGCCGATCCGGTTCTCGGCCACGCCTTCGCAGTTTGACAAGCCCGCGATGGCGCTGGGCGGCGCGAATGAAGAGATCTACGGGGGCTTGCTCAAGCTCAGTCGCGCAGAGATTGCGGCATTGCGCGAGGAGGGAGTCGTCTAAGCGGCCGCCCGACGGCAGCTTGTTTGCTCGCCTCTTCCATTGATGGGCGAGGCGAGCAAACCGCCTGCTTCTCACCGAACATAAAGGAGACAAGAACAATGATGTCACGCCGTACTTGCCTGCAGCTCTTGCCAGCGCTGGCCACGCTACCGCTTACGGCGCTCGCGCAGTCTTACCCGGCGCGCCCGGTCCGCATCATCGTACCGCTCAGCCCCGGGTCGGGTACGGACGTCGTTGCGCGCTACATGAGCAGCGAACTGTCCAAAGCGATGGGCGGCTCGTTCGTCGTCGAGAACCGTGCCGGTGCAAGCGGGGTCATCGGCACTGACTTTGTCGCCAAGGCACCCGCCGACGGCTACACCATCCTGTTCAATTACGCCGCCCACTACTCAAACCAGTTCGTCGACAAGACGCCATACGACGCGGTAAGTGACTTCGAGCCAATCGCGCGCCTGGCGACCTCGGCGATGGTGCTGGTCACGGCCGCCAATTCGCCGCTGCACACGGTGCAGGACCTGATCGCCGCCGCCAGGCGCAAGCCGGGCGGGCTGACCTACGGTTCGCCAGGCAACGGTACCACCCCACACATGGCGGCGGCCCTGATGAGCAACATGGCCGGTATCCAGATGACCCACGTTCCCTACAAGGCGCCGGCGCAGGTCGTGGTCGATGTGGCGGGCGGGCAGCTGGATGTCGGCTTCGGCGGTGTGGCGACATCGCTGCCACTGGTGAAGGCAGGGCGCCTGCGGGTGCTTGCGGTCACCAGCCTACGCCGGTCGAGCTATTTTCCGGACGCCCCCTCCCTGGATGAGGCTGGCCTGAAAGGCTATGCGCTGGAAACGCCGATCTGGGCGTTTGCCCGGCGCGGTACGCCGCAGGACATCGTCACGCAATTGTCTGGCGCCATGACCAAGGCTGCCGCCGCGCCCGCCTTCAAGGCGTTCTGTACCAGCCAGGGACTGGAGGTCGACATCCAGTCCGCCGCGCAAGCCCGCGCTGATGCACCGGCCGAACTCGAGCGCTGGAAGAAGCTCGTGGCACTCTCCCAGGTGAAGGCGGGGTGACGCGCCAAGGTTGAGGTTCTCTCCGGCAAATGGAGAGAGAACCCAGCCGGCAAGGGGGCGCAGAAGCGGCCGGCTTACGAAGCCACGGCCTGCGCCCGCCGCGCTGGCTTGCGCACCTCCCTGGGCCGCACCCCTTCAAACAGGATCGTGCACAGTTCGTCGATCACCTTTTCGGGCGAACCCTTCCTGGGGTTGAACCAGGTCTGCACCGAGGCAATCGTGCTCAGGACAAAGACCCGGCACAAGGCGATGTCGATGTCTTCGCGCAGGCGGCCCTCGGCGCGCAGGTCTTCCAGCATGCCGTTCCAGAAGTCCTGATGCTGGGCCCGTCGCTTGATTTGCCGCTCGCGCACCTTGTCCGGCAACTCTGCGAGCTGGCGCCCGTGCGCCAGCGTGTAGTCGCCATACTTGATCATCGCGCCGATAAGGCCGAGCAGGCCGGCGCGGAAACGCTGCTCGGCGTCGGCGCCGGCCGGGAGTGCCGCGATGCGCGCCCGCGTATGCGCAAAGATGCTTTGGGCCCCGTGCTCCATCACCGCTTCCAGCAATTCTTCCTTCGAGGAGAAGTGGTAATAGATGCTGGCCGCTTCGATGCCGGCCTGGTCGGCAATCCCGCGCATGGTCGTAGCGGCATAGCCTTGCGTGCCAAAGGCGCGTGCCGCGAGGCGCAACAGCTTCTCGCGGGTGTCCACGTTGGTGGCATTGACCTGGCGTTTTGTCATGGTAAGGGAGGGTCTGGAAGCGGCGTATGCGCCGTGGGGTTCGTCCTCATGGAAGTTACTCCATCGGGCGCTCAAAATCTACCTAACGTTTGTGAGAGGTGGCCGTGGCCCACCGCCCCCAGTCCGCCCTGGAGGAGGGCGGCAATTCACGCCGGGCGCGTCCGGCATTCGCGCCGTGTTCGTTTGCTGCGCGCTGCTTTGGAGATAATCCGGTACGACGCTTGGGGAAGGATGTGATGCGCTTTGATCTGGTCGATCTGAAACTGTTCACCCATATTGCGGAGGCCAAGAGCCTGACCGGCGGTGCACAACGCTCCCACCTGTCCCTGGCTGCGGCCAGTACCCGCATCAAGAACCTGGAGGAACACGTTGGCGTCAAGCTGCTGAGCCGCAGCAGCCAGGGCGTGAAAGTGACTGGAGCGGGGGAGACGCTGCTGGCCCACGCGCGCCGCGTACTCCGCCAGCTGGAGCAGTTGAGCGGCGATCTGCAGGAGTACGTGTCGGGCGTGAAGGGCCATGTGCGCGTCTTCGCCAACACCACGGCAATGAGCGAGTTCCTGCCGGCCGTGCTGCGCACCTACCTCGTAAACCATCCGGACGTGACCATCGATATGCACGAACGGCTGAGTCCGGACATCGTGCGCGCGGTGCAGGAGGGGATGGTGGACATCGGCATCATTGCCGGCAACGTGCGTACCGAAGGGCTGGAGGTCATGCCATACCGGCGCGACCGCCTGGTCCTTGCCACCGCGCTGAGCCACCCCCTGGCCGAGCACAACAGCGTGGATTTCATCGAGACGTTGGACTACGACTTCATCGGCCTGCCAGAAGCAAGCGCGATCCACAGTTTCCTCAAGCGGGCCGCCGCGGATTTGCAGCGTGAGTTGCGCTGGCGCGTCCAGGTCAGCAACTTCGAGACCGCCTGCCGGATGATCGAGGCGAATGTCGGCATCGGCGTGCTGCCGGAGAGCACTGCCGCCCGTCACGCGGGTACGATGGCGCTGCGGATCGTCCAACTCAACGACGAGTGGGCCGAGCGCAAGCTGCAGATATGCGTCGCGGACCTCGGCGCATTGCCGCTGTTTGCGCGCAAGCTGGTGGACCTGCTGGTCGAAGATGGCGTCGGGCGGCAGGACTGAAGGGCACCCAGATGCCCCACAGCTGAGAGTAGGTGAGGTCGCGACCAGTGCAGACGCGAACTCAGGACTCCTTCGACAGTTGCGCGATGCGCTTCCAGTGCGCGTCCTCCTTCGGCAAGTCAGCCAGGAACTGGCGGCGATCCGCGATATCAACGTACATCGACTGATGGGCGCAGAACTCCTTGAACGCGGGCGACTGGGCGATTCGTACCAGTTCTTCGGACAGGCGCTCGACGATGGGGGCCGGTGTCGCAGCGGGTGCCAGGGCGCCGATCCACGACGCGACCTGAAAGCCCGCAACCCCCGCTTGCGCCGATGTCGGGACATCGGCAATCTCGCCCCACCGCCCGGCGCTCGTGACGGCCAGACCGCGCAGCTTGCCCGCCTTGATCATCGGCACCACGCTGGGTGCACCCTGGCATGTAAAGTCCACCTGGCCGGCAATGACGTCGGTCACGGCCGGGCCGTTGCCCTTGTAAGGGATATGCCGCGCGCGCGTCTTCGTCAGGTCGTTCAGCATCACTGCGCAAAGATGAGAGGTGCTGCCCGCTCCGCCGGATGAGTAGGTGATCTCGCCCGGCTTGCGCTTCATTGCCGCGACCAGGTCGCTCAGGGTCTTGTAAGGCGAGTCGGCCTTGACCACGATGCCAAGCGCGGAGCTGCTCACCTTGGCAATCGGCACGAAGTCCTTGACCGGATCGAACGTGACCGGACCATCTGCGAACCACCGCGTGGTCAGGTGGGGAACACCGGCGAACAGCAGCGTGTAGCCGTCCCCGGGAGCCTTGGCGACGGTGTCCGTGCCGATGAGCCCGCCGGCACCAGCACGGTTATCCACCATGACCGGGGTTTTCAGGTTCTTTGCCAGTGCTTCGGCAACAAAGCGTGCAGTAATGTCGACCGCTGTGCCTGGAGAGGCTGGCACGACGATTCGAATCGGCCGCGACGGATATTGCTGCGCAAACGCTGCTGGCGCGCAGGCAATGGCCCCTAGTGACGCCAGTGATTTCAGGAAATGCCTTCTGCTAAACATAATGTCTCCTCTTTTATGTCTCGAAGATAGGCGCGGCAGGTGGACTGGGCAATCGGCGCCGGTGCACCGTTCCGTGCTTTGAGAGCAGGCGCAGGGTTCACCTCTCAAAGCACGGAACGGCATGGGCTGGCGAGTTGAGTTCCACGGAGAGGGCGCGCACGATCGGCATGTGGCGGAAGTACGCGCCGCGGGCATCCGCGAGCCCGAGTCAGGCGGATCGGCCCCCCGACAATTCGGACCGCTCTCGCGCCCAATATAGGTGGCGCGCGGAAACCGGGCATAACTATCAGGAGACCATCGTGGGACCACTTGCTGGAGTGCGCATCGTGGAGCTGGCAGGCATCGGGCCGGCTCCCTTTTGCGCCATGTTGCTCGCCGATCTCGGCGCGACGATCATCCGCGTCGACCGCAAAGAGCCATCAGGGCTCGGCCTGTCACGGCCGCTGCAATTTGATCTGGTGCTGCGCAACCGAAAGTCGATCCAGGTCGACTTGAAGGATCCGGCTGAGCTGGAACTGGTTCGCACGCTGATCGACAAGGCGGACGCACTGATCGAGGGATTCCGCCCCGGTGTCACCGAGCGGCTCGGACTGGGGCCTGATGCCTGCCTCTCGCGCAATCCGAGACTGGTGTACGGCCGGCTGACAGGCTGGGGCCAGGACGGCCCGCTGGCCCAGACGGCGGGGCACGATATCAACTACATCGCGATCACCGGACTGCTTAATGCGATCGGGCGTGAGGGCCAGCCGCCGACGGTACCGCTCAATGTCGTCGGCGACTATGCCGGCGGCTCGGTCTATGCCGCACTCGGCATCGTGAGCGCCATCCTGGAGGCGCGTACCTCCGGCAAGGGTCAGGTCGTCGACGCAGCCATCGTCGACGGCGTGGCGTCGCTGCTGACTGTACATACCGGGCTGCGCGCGGCCGGCCTGACCGGATCGGAGCGAGGCACCAACCTGCTGGACTCGGGCGCACCCTTCTACGATGTCTACGAGTGTGCCGACGGCAAGTACGTGTCGATCGGTCCGATCGAGCCCAAGTTCTACCAGCAGCTGCTCGAACGGCTTGAGTTGGATGCGTCCGCGCTGGGCAAGCAGGCGGACCGTGCCGACTGGCCGGTCGCTCGCCACGTGTTTGCTGCGCAGTTCAGGACGCGGACCCGCGCGCAGTGGACCGAACTGCTCGAAGGCAGCGATGTGTGCTTCGCACCAGTGCTCGACCAGGAGGAGGCCTTTGAACATCCGCACCTGAAGGCGCGCGGCACCTTTGTCGAGGTGGATGGCGTAGTGCAGCCGCGCCCGGCGCCGCGTTTTTCGCGTACCAGACCGGCTGATCCGGTTCCCCCGGCTGCGGCCACCCCGGAGAACGCTGCACTGGCGCTGGCGGAATGGCTTTCCAAAGAGGAACTCGAAAAGTTTACCGTCGGCCTCGTCCAGAAGGGGGCAACGCGATGATGACACGCCGTACCTTCCTGCAGTCGCTGCCGGCGCTGGCGGCTATCCCGGCATCATTTCCGGCTTCAGTGCTCGCACAGGCTTATCCCTCCCGCCCCGTGCGAATCATCGTGCCCGTCAGCCCTGGCTCGGGCAGCGATGTCGTGGCGCGCTATATGAGCGCCGAGCTGACGAAGGCCCTGGGCTCTGCGTTTGTCGTGGAGAACCGCCTTGGCGCCAGCGGAATCATTGGCACGGATTTCGTGGCCAAGGCGGCACCGGACGGCTACACCTTGCTTTGCACGTATGCCGCGCACTATTCGAACCAGTGGGTCGAGAAGACGCCATATGATGCGGTCAGGGACTTCGAACCGGTCGCGCGGCTGGGCATGTCGGCGCTGCTGCTGACTACCGCGGCCGATTCGCGATTCCGCACGATCCAGGACGTCATCGCGGCGGCCAAGCGCAAGTCCGGGAGCGTGTCATTCGGGTCTTCCGGCAATGGCACCACGTCGCACATGGCGGCGGCGCTGATGAGCAGCATGGCCGGCATCGAGATGACCCACGTCCCATATAAGGGGCCTGCGCAGGTTGCGGTCGATACGGCGAGCGGCCAGGTAGACGTCGGCTTCGGGGGCGTGGCTTCGTCGCTGGCTCTGGTCAAGGCGGGACGCTTGCGCGTGCTTGCTGTCACCAGCCTGCAGCGTTCGAGCCAGTTTCCGGGTGTCGTGACGATGGACGAGGCCGGCCTGAAAGGCTATGAGCTGATCTCACCGATCTGGGTCATGGCGCCGCGAGGCACGCCGCCTGCCATCGTCACGCAACTGTCCAAAGCGATGACCGCGGCGGCTGCGACGCCCGCTTTCAAGTCTTACTGCATCGGTCAGGGCCTGGAGGTCGATATCGCGGATGCCGCTGCGGTTCGCGCCAGTGCACCGGCTGAACTGGAACGTTGGAAGAAGCTGGTTGCCCTGACGGAGGCCAAGGCAAAGGCCAGCTAAAAGCCGGCCGACAAATATCCGACAAGAAGAGCGAGCCGACCCAGGGTCGGCTCGCTTGTTCTATTACGAAAACCCCGGTGGCTACACCAGTTGCATGATCTCTTCATCAGACGCGCGGCTCGTCCTGAAGCTGTTCGCCGCATGATCGGGATCCGCGTAACCAAACGAAATCGCGCAGATCATCTTCCGGTCGTCGCCAATGCCAAAGTGCGAGCGCACGAACCTGGCATGCCGTGCCAGCGCCCCCTGCGGCGTGGTGGCAACACCATGCGCGTGCGCGGCCAGCAGGAACGATGCGATAAACCCGCCGCAATCGACAGCGGCGTACGGCCCGAGATCCGCGGCCATCGTGACAATTGCCACATGCGGCGCCCCGAACAGCCTGAAATTCTCGAAGCCCTGGCTGGCGCGGCGCTCCCGGTCGTGGCGTTCGATGCCCAGCGCTTCATAGAGCCGGTAACCCGTTTCCTGCCTGCGCTGAGCGTGGACGCCGCGATATTCCTCAGGAAATGGCAGGTCCGAATCGACCTCGGGTGAGCCGGCGGCGTGCTCGACCAGCGCATTGCGAAACTGCTCCGTGGTCGCCTGCGAGCCGATGACCAGATGCCAGGGCTGCACGTTGCACCAGGATGCGCTCTTCTTGGCAACGTTGACGATGCTTCGGATCATCGCATCCGGCACGGCTTTGTCGAGGTATGCGCGGCACGTGAAGCGCTCGGACATCAGTCTTGCGAGGGTGTCGACGTCGCTCCCGGGCGGGCTGCTGGCGGGGTGTTGCTGCATTGCTGATCTCCTGACTATCATGAGCGGCCGACCTGGCCCACTGTGCCGGGTCGGCGCGCTTACTGCCTAATGCCATGACTACTTAGTGCGTCATCGCCATCAGATCTGCAGCCTTGATGCGCGGATCCATCTTCCTGAGCGTGGCCAACAGCGTCTGCGCCCGGGTTTCGCCAAGCACGTCAACCGTCAGCTCCATGAATTTCGTGTCCTGCTCGGCTTCCGACATGGGGTTCGCCAGGGAGCCGATCGGATCTTCCACGAACACATGCTCGGACGTGCCATCGCGGAAGGTCACGGTGACATCGGCAACGAACTTGCCCGGGTAGCGCTGCTCGAGTTCCGGCGCCTCGGTAATGCCGATGCCGCGCGCCACTTCCTTCACGAGGCCCATGTCGAGCTTGCCGTCCAGGTAGTCGCGATGCACCTTGTAGCCATTGCCCATGCCGAGCACGGCGAATGCCATCTGCGTTGGCAGGCTGAACTGGACGTGCTCGATGTTCTTCGGCTCGTACGCGTTGGCATTGGCGGTGCCGACCACCACGTTGAAGGCGGGGTGGATGCGGGCCTGGATATCGGCGATGTCGGCGCGGCGACCGGCGAACGGGCGGATCGCGTCGATGTATGCATGGGTGCAATAGCAGGCGCAGTACGCCTTGAGCCAGACCGTGCCGATTTCGAACGGCTGGTCAAGGCGGAACCGTTCCTCGGCCCGATCGCCGGGGCCACGCTGCAGGAAGGTGCGGAAGAAGCCCTTGTTGCCGCTCAGGAACGCGCGCGGTCCGGTGATGCCAGCTTGCGCCATGTCCGCGGAGATCATGCCGCTGCGCGTGCCAATGCCCGCATGCACGCGCTTGACCGAGCCGCCGGTGGAGGTGTATTCGGTGGTGCCGGCCGCATGGCTCAGCGCGATGGAGAGCGCGTGCAGGGTGGTTTCCGCATCGAACTTGCGCAACTTGGCCGAGACTGCCGCGGCGCCGAAGCTGGACAGTACGGCATGTGGGTGATAGCCGCGTTTGAGCAGGTCCGGCGCCGCCAGCACGCCGATCCGGGTGTAGACCTCGTAGCCGGCCACGATCGCGGTAATGACTTCCTCCAGGGTCGAACCCAGTTCCTCACCGATCGCGATCGCTGCGGGAATGACGCAGCTGCCGGGATGGCTGGCGCTGGCGCCGTGGGCGTCGTCGTACTCGAAACCATGACCATAGGCGCCATTGATGAAGGCGGCGTCCGCGGCACTCATTGTGGCGGTGCTGGCGGCAACCCGGCTGCGCCCGGGTCGTTGCTGCGCGGTGGCGAAGGCCAGCACCTGTTGCGACCAGGGCATCTGCGAGGTGCCGATCTGCAGCGCGAGCTGGTCGCGCATGAGCCGGCTTACCCCGGCATGCGCCGGCGCGTCGAGCTGATCGGAGGTCAGCTCGAGAATCATGCGAACCACTGCCTGCTCAAGGGGTGGGCAGTTGGCCGGCGAACTGGAATCGGGTTGGCTGGTAGTCACAGAAGCGTCCCTGAGGAAATTGTCGTGGATGCATCGCTCGTTTGACGAGCGATGTGCATTGGCTTGGCGACCAGATTCCTCGCAAGCATCGGGCGTGTCAATTCGAGGCGGGCTCCGGTTCCGTACACTGAGCGGATGCCGCGCCCCGGGTGACGGGGTTATTCGCCGGATGGTTCCGGAAATCGAAAACAAGAGCCTTTGCATCAAGCGTGTACGCGCCTGGGCCGCGGCAGTGCCGGCTCACCGGACATGACGGTATACTCGCGGGGGGATTCGGCCTGAGTAGCGCGATGCTGCTGCGCAGCATGCGCGTGCCGCCCGGCCCGGCAGCAGACCGGCGCCAGAAATAAAGGAGACACCATGAGCACGCTGAGCGTGCATGGCCTGACCCGGCGGGTCGACCTGTTTACCCTGCGGCTGTTCCTGACCGTGGTGGAAGAGCGCCAGATCCGCCGCGCCGCCATCCGCGAGAACATTGCCGCTTCCGCGGCAACCAAGCGCATCCAGGACCTGGAAGATATCGCGGGCGTGCAGTTGTTCGAGCGCAATCCCGGCGGCGTGGCGCCGAGTGCGGCCGGCGAAGTCCTCGCGCGCCATCTGCGCCTGCTGTTCGATAATCTGGAGGATATGCGCCGGGAACTCGGCGAGTTCTCCGAAGGCGTTCGTGGCCACGTCACTGTGGGCACTACAGGCGCCGTCATCATCCAGTACCTGGCGCGCGAGATCGGCGAGTTTTCCCGCAACTTCCCGCTGGTCGAGCTGGAGCTGAAACAGGACGCCAACACGAATCTGGTGCGTTCTGTGTTGGCGGGTGATGTCGACCTGGCGGTGTATATCGTCAGCCCGGATATCGATGATGGACCGCTGGACAGCCTCCCGTATCGCGTCGACCGTCTGGTCGCGCTGGTACCCCATGGCCACGCGCTTGGCGAGCAACCCGAGGTGGCGTTGGCAGACCTGATCCGCGAGCCGTTCATCGCCATGCACCCGAACACCACGCTGATGTCCGACGTCAACCGCGCGGCGCGCGAGATCGGCCAGGTAGTGCATCCCAAGTTCACGATCAATGGTCCCGAGGCGGCGCGCAGCCTGGTTGAGGCGGGCCTTGGCGTGACAATCCTGCCGGAGTGCATGGTCTCGCTAGAAGCCAGTACACGCTCGACGGTGCTGCGGATTCCCGAACCATGGACGATCCGCAGCGTGCGGATCGGCACGCGCCGCGGCAAGGCGATCACGGCGGCGACACGCGCGCTGATCCGCCAGTTGACCGAGCAGCCTGAGCCGGCGTCATCCTGAGTCCGCCGTCCGGCACACCTGAATGCCGGATCGCGGATGGCGAAGCGCCCCGTCGCGGAACACCACTTGGCGCATCGCCGCCTGCTGATTACCCTTGAAGCGTAATGGGACGCTGCGTCGTGGCATGCACATGCAAGTCCCGTCTTTCAAGGGAATGCACCCATGCCCGACGCCGCGAGCGGCCGTTATTTCGAGGACTTTGTCATTGGCAGCGCCTGCCGGCATGCCATCCGCAAGACCATCTCGGAGGCCGATAGCCTTCTGTTCAGCACGCTGACCTATGGCATGGAGCCATTGCACGTGGACCAGGCGTATGCCGAAGCCGCGGCATATGGCATGCGTGCCGTCAACAGCATCCTCCTGCTGGGGCTGGCAAGCGGCATCTGTGCGGCCGGACTGGAACGGAGCTTGGTGTCAGGCACCATTGCCTTCAGCGACGTGCGATTCACGCGGCCAGTCTTCATCGGCGACACCATCCATGTTGAAAGCGAGGTGCTGGACAAGCACGACGATCCCGCCCGCGCCGACGCCGGCTTGGTCGAGCTGGAGCGTCGCGCCTATAACCAGCGCAACGAGGTGGTGGCCAAGTTTCGCTGCCTGCAACGGTTGCCGAGACGCTATCCGGCAGGCTGAACCCACCCATGCATCGCCGATTCGCGCAACGCGAATCGGTGGTTCGCCAGTCACCACTTGAGTGAAACCGTCTGACCCACCTAGCATCAAGGCCACGGGATTCCCAAAAATTTTTTGCTGTTTATCTAACGATTGTAAGGCCACAATCATTACCAGGAGACGAGGATGAGTATGAGTGCCATGAAACCGATGCGATCCATGATGTTCGTACCGGGCAACAAGCCGGGCTGGATTGAAAAATCGGTGGCAGCCAAAGCGGATGCGCTGATCCTGGATTTGGAGGACAGCGTGCCGCCGGCCCAGAAGGCCGAGGCGCGTGAGATCGTCAAGTCCAGGCTGGACTGGCTGGCAGGGCAGAAACCGCGCATCTGGGTGCGCATCAATCGCAGCGCACATCTATATGACTTCGATGACATCCTGGCCATCGTCAATCCTGTGGTAGAAGGCATCGTGATCTCCAAGCCCTGCGGGCCCGAGGACATCCATACCGTCTCGTCCATGCTGGCTGAGGCAGAGTACCGCGCCGGCGTGCCGGTCGGCCACACCCGGGTGATTCCGCTGCTGGAGACCGCCCGCTCGCTGCAATACGCCTACGAGATCGCCCAGCACGAGCGCGTGCCCGCCATCGTCGGCGCCACGGCCAAGAACGCTGACGTGGCCCGTGCCCTCAAGACAGTCTGGTCGCTCGAAGGACGCGAGACCCTGTACCTGAAATCGCGCATCGTCATGGCCGCGCGCGCCGCGGGCAAGCTGCCCATCGGCGGCGTATGGCAGCAGGTGCATGACCTGGAAGGGCTAAAGGTCTCGTCTGCCAACGACCGCCAACTGGGCATGAGCGGTGAACTAGTGCTGCACCCCTCCAACGTCGAGATCGTCAACCAGACCTACAGTCCCACCGAGGAAGAAGTGGCCTTCTACCAGGGAATGATCGATGCACTGGAAAAGTCCCAGGCCGAGGGCCGTGCCTCGTGCATTTATGACGGCGAGCACATCGACATCGCACATGTGAAGACGGCGCGCGAAATTATCGAGCTCGCACGCTCGTTCAACAGCTGATTGCGACCACTCAAGGAGATAGAAAAATGGCAGGCCTTTACTTCGAAGAATTCAAGCCAGGCATGGTGATCGAGCACGCCATCCGCCGCACCGTAACCGAGACCGACAACGTCCTGTTCTCGGCCATGACCTACAACTGTGCACCGCTGCACATCGACGCCGAATACAGCAAGAACACGTTCTACGGCCAGCGCCTGGTCAACAGCATGTTCCTGCTGGCGCTGGTGGCCGGCATCACGGTGTACGAGACCACGCTGGGCACCACACTGGGCAACCTGGGCTTTGGCGAGATTGCTTTCCCCAAGCCCACCTTCCACGGCGACACCATCCGCGTCGAAACCGAGATCATCGAAACCCGCATCTCCAAGAGCCGCACAGACTCTGGCATCGTCACCTTCAAGCACGTTGCCAGGAATCAGCGCGACGAAATCGTCTGCACTGCCGTGCGCACCGGCCTGATGATGCTGCGTCCTGCCGACAAGGCCTGATTTCATACCTGCAGGAGTATTGCGATGGACTACCAACTCAGCGCCGATCAGCTCGCCATTGTCGATGCAGCGGAAAAGATCTGCGCGGACTTCCCGCTCGAATACTGGCGGAACAAGGACAAGAATCACGAGTTTCCGCACGAATTCTTCGAGGCCGTTGCCAGCGGCGGATGGCTCGGAATCTGCATGCCCGAGGAATTCGGCGGCGCGAACCTTGGCGTAACCGAAGCCGCGCTCTTCCTGCGTACCGTGGCTGAGTGCGGCGGGCAGGCGGCAGCTTCCACCATCCACATGAACATCTTCGGCTTGCAGCCGGTGGTGCATTTCGGTACCGAGGCGCAGAAGAAGGCCTGGTTGCCGGCCTTTGGCCGTGGCGAGAACAAGGCCTGCTTCGCGGTCACCGAGCCGGACACCGGCCTTGATACCACCAAGCTCAAGGTGGTGGCGAAGAAGCAGCCCGATGGAAACTACCTGCTCTCGGGCAAGAAAGTCTTCATCTCGACCGCGCAGGTCGCCGACCACATGCTGATTCTCGCGCGCACCACGCCGATCGAGGACGTCAAGAAGCACGGCGAAGGATTGAGCCTGTTCTACACCAAGCTTGACCGGAAATATGTCCAAATCCGGGAGATCGACAAGCTTGGCCGTGCCGCTGTCGACACCAACGAATTGTTCATCGACGATCTGCCGGTGTCCAAGGACTCCCTGATCGGTGAAGAAGGGAAGGGCCTCAAGTATATCTTCCACGGCATGAACGCCGAGCGTGTCTTTGTTGCCGCCGAGCAGGTCGGTATCGGCCGCGCCGTGCTCAAGCTTGCCACGCAATACGCCAAGGAGCGCGTCGTCTTCGGACGTCAGATCGGCAAGAACCAGGGTGTCCAGCATCCGCTGGCCCGCAACTGGGCGGAGCTCGAGGCTGCCAACCACATGCTGCTCGCCGCTGCCGACCTCTACGACAAAGGACTCTCCTGCGGCTCCGAGGCAAACGCGGCGAAGCTGCTGGCATCCGAAGCCTGCATGAATGCCTGCCAGACCTCGATTCTCACGCATGGCGGCTTCGGCTACGCGAAGGAGTATCACGTGGAGCGATTCATGCGCGAAGCCTGGATTGGCTACATTGCGCCCGTCACCCCGCAGCTTATCCTTTCGAACATTGCCGAGCGCAAGCTCGGACTGCCAAAGTCGTACTGAGGTCCCGGGCAGGCAGTTGGAATAACGGCTCGGCCCAATGAAGGCCGGGCCGGAAAAGATGGAGACAGCCATGGCAACCATTCAGGCGGTGAAGCAATCGAACCGTGATATCCACAAGGATGACGTGCGGGTGGTGCCGCTGGCCCGCGGCCTGGCCGTGCTGGCTGCGTTCAGCGCCGAGCATCCGTGGATGGGCAACCAGGAGATTGCCGCGGAGACCGACATTCCGGCGCCTACCGTGTCCCGGATGCTGCATTCTCTGGCAGCACTGGGCTATTTGCGCTACGACGGGAGCCGGCGCAAGTACCGGCTTGCCTCGGCCGCATTGACCCTGGGCTACGCGGCCGTCTCGAGCGACAGCGTGCAACGCGCCGCCCGCATCGAGATGCAGAAATTTGCCGACGCCAGCGATACCCATGTCATCCTGGGTGCGCGCGACCGGCTCGATGTCATTGTCAGCGAATCGCAGGTTGGCAAGAACGCCTGTCTCGATACCCACCTTGCTGCCGGGATCCGCGTGCCGATCGCTTCGTCCCCGATGGGCTGGGCGCTGCTCGCAGCATTGCCGGAACGGGAGCGTTTCTACCTCCAGAGCAACGTCGAACGCAAGAGCGGCCGTGACTGGCCTTTGCTGCGCAGGCAGATGGCCGAGGGCATGTCACAGCTCCACCAGTACGGGTTCTGCATGTCGCCATGCGGGCGCGAACTGGCTTCGGTTGCGGTGCCTGTCAGCGTGCCGGGACATCCGTCGGTGGTGCTTGCCAGCGTTGGCCGCAGCGCGGGTATGAATCGCGCCAGGATGGAGCGGGAACTGGGTCCGAGGCTCGCTGCGACGGCACATGCCTTGGAGGAGCGCTTGAGCACCCATCACTAGTGCCGCAGTGGCGCCCTCAAAGGCGCCGCGGATTGACCGTCAGATCTGCGTATCAACATCCCGCAGCAGTTCCACGAGATCGGCAGCTGCGGCCTTCAGCACAGGCGCGAGGCGTTCGGTGATGGCTGCCATGTCTGGCTCCAACTCAACAGCGCCACAGCTCAGCGACATCAGTGTGGCCGAACGTCCCACCGTGACAGGGAGGGCAATCCCGTAAGCATTGCGCTGATACTTGCCCAGGGAAGTGCAGACCCCGAGGGTCTGAAGTTCCTGGAAGGCCCCAGCGATGCCGCGTTCGAGTTCGGCGATGCGCGCGCCGTCCACGCGCTTGAGGGATTCCAGGTATCCATGGCGAGCTTCTGGGCGCAAGCCCCACAGCCAGGCGCGGCCGGTCGCCGTCCAGCCCATCGGCAGCAGCGAGCCAACGCCGAGGCGTAGCGTTCCAATGCGCGAACTGGTTCGATGTGCGATATAGAGCATGTCGAGCTGATCAGGCACGGCAAGGGCGACCGACACATTAAGCCGGTCCGCCAGCTCCTGCAGTAAGGGATTCACGCGATCGGTGACTGGGTTGGTTTCCAGGTAGGTGTCCCCGATGTGGAGGGAGGCCGGGGCCAGCTCGAACTGCGTGCTGCCGGCAACGCGGCGCAGGAAGCCCAGCGCGATCAGGGTGGTGGTCAGGCGCGACACCGTCGCTTTTGGCAGGCCGGTGCGCTTGACGATCTCGCTGTTTGTGAGCGAGGCACGCTCGGCACGGAAGGCGCGAAGCACATGAAGGCCCCGTTCCAAGGTCATCGTGATCTGTGCGGGACGTGTCATGAATGTGTTGCCCTTTCAGCGTACCAGTCCGGGAGGGTGCTTGTCTGATCTCTTGTCGGCGCCGTCGTGCGCGGCGTTTTCCATACCACTGGAATCGATGGTAGAGGCGGCAACCGCACGGCTCAAATGCCAATTCACGAGCCGGCGATTGCCGGAACGCGAACGGTATTCGCGGGGAGCGAATCATGGTTTCGCCGATTATCCTTTGATGCGATGCGGTACGGCTTATCCGAGTCCAGTATCCGTCCTGCCCTGGTGCCGGGCCGCCCGTCTATCGCGATGGCATCCGCCGCCGCGACCAATAAGGAGCAGTGGGCTAGGGACGTTGCATTTGGTATCCCGACTCCGTGCTCGAGGCGGTGATTCCATCCGAAAACCACTCGGCATCGATCGCCTTCAGCATCTCGCCATGCGTAATCTGTTGGCCCATGCGCCCTCGCAGGATGTAACGGTGCTCGAAGGAGCCGGCGCCGCGCTGCATCACCGTCGCGCGGAAGGCTTCGATGTACTCAGGGCCGAAATGGCTGTTGAAGGTGTTGAACAGGACGACGCGCTTGCCGTCGAAGCGGTTGTTTTCCGCGAAGGCCCACATGGGCGGAGCCGGGCTGTAGAGCCAGACAGAGCCGAGATAGACCGTGTCGAATTGCGTCAAGTCGATGGTGCGCGGCGTGATCTCCGCCACGTGCCCGCGCGCGTCGTTCATCGCATGTACCCAACCCGCCAGGCCAAGTGCATAGTCGGTCGAGTGCAGCTGGAAAAGTCGGGCGTTCAGCCGCTGCGCCACCTGGCGTGCGGCCAGCCCGGTGTTGCCCGAGCGAGAGAAGTACACCACCGCAGTCTGACCGGATTGGACAGCTGAGTCTGGTGGGTAAGGGACCATATCCTGTACCTGGCGCGCCTGGCGATTCTCGATCCAGGTGACCGTGATCGGCACCAGTGCCGCAGCGACCAGGGCCAGCCCCAGTGCGATGAATAGCCATTGCATGATGGACATCGGTTTTCTCACATTTGCGGCCATCGTGACAGGATTTCATCCGTACAGGCTTACATGAAATATGGCTTGTCGCTATCGCTGTCTGGCTTGCTCACGCCGAGGTTGGCGCCGGAATGCAACTGGGGCGATTCGATGACCTTCACGATCAGATCCGCTACGCTCTTGCGCGACACCACGGTACCTTTGAAAGGCTCATGGCGCTCAGTCAACTCGTAGTCCACCTCATCCTCGTCGGTCAGCCAGGCCGGACGCAGGATGGTGTAATCCAGGCCCGAGGCTTCGATGGCGTCGGCGGCGCGGCGGAACGGCTTGAGGTCTTCACCGACGGTGGCCCGGTTCCCGCATAAGCGGGCTTTTTTTGCGTCCGCATTTTCCGCGCAAACCGTATTTCCTCATGCGCACACATTCGTATGCGGATGTGCGGCCACACCCTATATTTTGCATTCTTAATTTGTATGCAAAACGGAGGGTGGTGCGTGAAGTCCGAGAACACAAGGCGCAGTCACGCCATGGCGCTTGCCGGCGTGCTGGCGGCGACGGATTCGCGCACCGGCGTGGTCGCCCATTTGTCGGGCGAGAAGGTGCGCCCCGGGCTGAAGGGGCGCGCGGCGTTTCTCTATGGCGTGCGTAGCGTGGTGCCTGGCCTGCCGGCACTCACGACCTTCTGCGGCAACCAGCACGATCCGGCGTTGGCCGCCGACGCGGTTGCCGCGCAGGCCCGCGCCGGTGCCGATATCGTCTTTGCGATGATCGACGGCGGCCGCGACGGTGCCATCGCCGCCTGCCGTGCCGCGGGCATCCGCCAGATCGGCAACGTGGTCGACTGGACCAGCAGGCATCCCGATGTCTTCCTGGCTTCCGCGGTGGCCGACAGCGGCTTGTGCGTCGAGCAGGCGATCGGGGATTTCGAACGGGACCAAATTGCGTGGGGAACCACCCGCAGCTTCGGGCTGGAAGCGCCGGCGGCCGTCCGCCTTGCCCTGGGCCGCGATGTCAGCCAGGCCGCGCGCGCGGCGATCGACCACTGGAGCCAGCGGTTGCTCGATGGCGGCGTGGCCGTGGCGCAGGGCTATGACGGGCCGGAGTTTGCGGTGGCGGGCACGCCCACGGTTGCTTAGCCGCGCCGGACGGGAGGCACGGCAGCATCATGCCAGCACCGGCAAGCCGGCCTCCCGTTCCCACTCCACGCAATTCCTGCCCTTGTTCTTGGCCGCATACAGCACGTTATCCGCGCGCATCAGCAGCGCTTCCAGGTCTTCGCCGGGCCGCAGCGTGGCCACGCCAAAGCTGGCGGTCACTGTGTGCATGCCCGGCAGGACGTCCATTTCCGTGCTCTCCAGCGTCTGGCGCAAGCGTTCGGCCAGATGCAAGGCTGCATCGGGCGGGGTATCGGGCAACAGCACGACGAACTCCTCGCCGCCCAGGCGTGCGGCGATATCGCGCCGCCGGATGCCGGCGGCGATGATTCGGCCGATTTGCGCCAGCACCGCGTCGCCGGCGCTGTGGCCGTAGTTGTCGTTGATGAACTTGAAGAAATCGAGGTCGCACAGCAGCACGCTCAGCGGCTTGCCCTGAGGTGGCGGGATTTCCCGCGCGGCGAGCGCCTCCAGGCTGCGGCGCGTGTGCAGCTGCGTCAGCGGATCGGTGTCGCGTTCATGCCGCAGGCCGTCGATCACGTCCAGCGTGGTCGCCGCCAGCAGCGCCAGCGCCAGCGTGAGCAGCAGCAATGCCATGGTGACCTGCAGCCACAGCCAGTAGGCCGAGCGGGTGAGGGCGGCAGCGTCCTGTCCGATGACCGGAGCAATGGTCAGCACGGTGCGTGGCAGGAAATGGAGGGCAAACAGCAGGAAGACCCAGAACAGCACCTGGTCCGCGGTGCTGCCTGTGCGCAGGCGGGCCAGCGGCGCGATGCCCAGCAGCAGGATCAGCGCGATGCCGACATTCAGGATGTAGATGCGGGCGACCAGCTGGGGCTGCATGAAATCAAACCAGGCAAGCGCAGCAAACAGGGCCAGCGGCAGCGACACCAGCGCGCAGGTATCGACGCGCGCGCCGATGCGCGCCAGCATGCCACGCAGCATCAGCACGGCGCTGCCCAGGTAGAGCGCACCGGTGACGGTGGCGTTGCCGCCGCCGTTGCGCGGCTGCCAGATGATCTGCACGGTGATGGCAACCGCGTACAGCAAATAGCAGGCACCTAGCTCCAGCAGGTAGTGCCGCGTGCGCTCATGGTTCCAGGCCAGCAGGAAGCAGAGCGAAAGCAGGATGGCCATGGCGGGATTGACCAGGGCCAGGAATTGACCAGTATCGTGCAACACGGAGAGTCCCCAGTTTTTATGGTTCTCTGGCAGGGACGGGTGCCCGCGTGCGAAGCGCCGTGAACAGGGCGTAAGCCAGGGAACATCGAGGGCGGTACGCGCCCGCGGCGCGGGCCGCGGGGCCGCGGCCCGCTGACAGACTGAGTAGCGGCCGCCCGTAACAAATTGTTTCTGTCAGGACCCATTCTAGTCATGGGTGGCGTCGGCGGCTCCCCCCCAATGGGTGCGAACCGGCAAACAATTGTGAACAATCTGTCAGGGCGCGAATGCCCCGTCGGTCATATCGAGCGCCGGCGCATGGACGGCGGATGCCGCAGTTGTCCGCATTTGTGACTAATCTGGTAGATGCTGTCCGGATCCTCCGGCAGTTCGGTTTTCCCGTACGCAAGGAGATCACGATGAAGACCAAGAAAGCGATGCCGGCACTATTGCTGGCGGCAAGCGTGCTGGCGGCGCCGTTTGCGATGGCGCAGGGTGGTGCCAAGTCCAAGCCGATGGCAGATCCCATGGCCGCCTCCGCGCCGGCGGCGCAGAACTCGCCTTATATGCAGGTGCAGCAGTGGAAGAAGGGTGACCGGCTGCCCGCCGAGTTCAGGGACCGCCAGTATGTGATCGACGACTACAAGCAATACAACCTGCCCGCGCCGCGCAAGGGCACGCGCTGGGTCGGGATTGGCGCGGAATATTACCTGGTGGCGCCCAACGGTGTGGTCCAGCAGGTCGGATCGGGGTCCTGACCCGGCCTGCTGCGGCGACGATCGCGGGAAAATAAACAAAGCCGCCACGCCTGGGCGCGTGGCGGCTCTTCTTTGCGATGGGCCTCAGATACCCAGGATCTTTTTCGCTTCGAGCAGCGATTTCATCGATTCGTCATGCTTGCCGGCCTTGTGATAGGCCTCGCCGTCGGCGCGCAGCTTGGCAACCTTGGCGGAATTTTCCGGCGACAGCGCCGGCTTGGTCGACAGTTTGGCGTCGATCGCCTTCATCTCGTTGGGGCAGTTATGGGCCAGCGCCAAGCCGGGGGCGCCGGCCAGCAGCAGTGCCGTAAGGACAAGGACAGGTTTGCGCACGATGGCCTCCGCGAGGACGCTGTTGGAATTTCCAGCATAGTCCATCGCCGCGCCATGCTGCGCCTGGCCGTTTGCCGGTGCCGCGCATATCCCCCCACGAAGGGGTAAATGGCGATTATTCGTTTCTCCTTTGAACAGCCCGGAGCCACGCTATCCCATCCGCAAATCAACCGTTTGGGCGAGATATTGCCGGTATTTCCTGGCCGCACCGGCGCGCACGGATGCGGTTGCGTGGTGCTTGAATTCGCCCGCTCTGAATCGGGCCAGGTGCCCGCCAGGCGCGGTAATCCGGGTATTTTCATAATTATTATCCCGAGTCATCCGGGATTTCAAACGGGCGTTGACGCTATTAGGACGGGGGCAGTTTTTCGCTGCTCCGGAAACGCGCTTCATTAATGAAACAGCCCGTGCAAATGCACGATTTATCGGAATCACCGCGATCTCTAGATTGAACTCACCCGGCACAGATCCGGGCATGCCATTCATGAGAAACCGGGGGGCTTCCATCGTGCAACACATCGACCTGAAACTCGTGGCGATCCCGCTCGCCTGCCTCGCCATCCTGCTCGCAGGATGCGGTGGCGGCGGCGATTCCGCGCGAGCCAGCGCCGCGCCATCCGCCAGCGCGGCCGGCCCAGCCGGCGCGAACGGCAAGACCATCCTGTCCGGCGCCAATGCGCCCGCGGCGGACGCTGGCACGGACGGCGACTTCTACCTCAATGCCTCGACCTCGACGCTCTACGGACCCAAGGCTGACGGGGCCTGGCCTGCCGGCGTGTCGCTGGTCGGCCCGCAAGGCGTGGCCGGGGCGCCCGGCGCCGTGCTGCTGCACGGCGCGGCAGATCCCACCGCTGCCGATGGCAGCGAAGGCAGCTTCTACCTCAATACGGCCACCAATACGCTGTTCGGCCCGAAGACGGCCGAGGGCTGGCCGGCCGGGGTCTCCGTGGTTGGCCTGACTGGTCCGGTCGGGGCGCAAGGTCCGCAGGGCGAGAAGGGCGAAAAGGGCGACACCGGCGAAACTGGCGCCACCGGCCCCCAGGGCCAGCAAGGAGAGACAGGCGCCGGAGCGACGATCTACACCGCCAACTTCGCTGTGTACGACTCGCCGGATGGCAATGGCACCTATGTCATGACCGGCACCGCGCTGGACCGGCAAAGCAACGATCCGAATTTCGGCGCGGTGATGCCGGTGGGCTGCAGCGGCGGCCTGACCCTGAACGCGAGCCTGGCGGGCCCCGTGCCCGATGACGAGGTCAAGTACGCCCTGGTGGCATACCGTGTCGCCAGCGGCGCGGCGCTGGAAACGATCGCCCCGCTTGCCATCACCGACGCGTCCGCCTGCTCGCTCGGCGCCACCGTGCGGACCTGCTCGGCGCCGGCCACGACGGCGGTGGCGGCCAACGACATTGTCCAGGTGCAGGTCAGTGGCAACCGCAACTTCAAATGGGGCGGCGGGTTGTACGTCAACCTCTCCTGCAAGAGCAGCATCTGATCCATGCGGCGGCCACCCGGCCGCCACCGACCCTCTGCCAGGGCTACGAGCACGGCCGCGCGCCAGCCGCACCCGCTCCCTGGTTTTCCTGCACGCCTTCCAGTGTTATTTTGGAGGGCGGCTTTTTTTTCCGCGTTGTTCCCGATCGTCACGGACACCGACCAGGCCTGCCGCTGCGCATGGAAACCTCCGCCGAACACTATTCGCTGGCCCTGCTGTGCGCCGCCGTCCTGACCGTGACCGTGGTCGGCATCCACTACGAGGCACTGCGGCTGCTGTCAGCGATACACCCCCGGCGCTGGAGCGGGCGCATGAACATCGGCGTGCTGATCGTCTGCATCATCGTGGTCCATTGCCTGGAAGCGCTGGTGTTCGCGCTGGGTTTCTGGTTCGCCGACCAGGTGCTGGGCCTGGGCGGACTGACCGCGATGGGCGTTGCCGGCGTGTCCGGCGTCCACACGCAGCCAGGCGCGCTGGTCTACGCCTACTTTGCGCTGGAGACCTTCACCACGCAGAGCCTGGGCGACATCGTCCCGGTGGGCGCCAGCCGCCTGATCGCCAGCATCGAGCCTCTGGTCGGCCTGATCCTGATCGGCTGGTCCACCTCGTTCACCTATGTCATGATGCGCCGCGACTGGGAGCTCGAGCGCGACGAGGGCGGCGGGCGCCGCGCGCCCTAGCGGAATCTCCGCGCCACAGCTTGCTGTTGGCCGTATTGTCCTGTGGCCCAACCACGGGCCGCCCTCGGCGGCGGCCGGCAACGGAAGGAGGAAGACCGGACATGGCAAGACTGGTGATGATCCTGCTGGGCGTAGACTACCTGCGCACGCGCTGGCGCGGCCTGCTGCGGCTGGGCTGCCTGAGCGTGCTGCTGGGGCTGGCCATGTTTGTCGATGCGCTGGACAACGCCATCTATTTCCCGATGACGCCGTTCGCGGTGGTGTTGCTGCTGGAAGGGCTGGCAACGCTGGTGGTGGCGCGCACCGGCATCGGCGGGCAGCGCACGCTGCGGCAGGTCAAGGGCGTGTCGTTCTGCTTTGCCGCGGTGCTGATCGTGGCCGGCCATCATCACGGCAACTTCGTGCTGTCGATGATCTTCGGCACGCTGTTCCTGGCGGACGGGCTGCTGCAGGTCGTATCGGCCCGGGTGATACGGTTCCGCACCTGGCGCCTGGCGGTAGCCGTCGGCGTGTTCGAGATCGCGCTGGCCATCTTCTTCTACCAGCCGTACCCGACCCACTATGTCGGCACCGTGCCCTATTGCCTGGCCCTGGGGCTGATCTTCGGCGGCTGGAACATGCTGCTGCTGGCCTCACGCCTGCGCCGGCTGGACCGCAACCCCGGCATGGACGAAGCCGACGCCGCACCGGCCGCTTCCGCCGCCGGCCCGGCAACCGATACGGCTGCTGCCGCCGATGCGCCCGACATGACCATCTGGGACGGTCCGCCCGGACCCGGCGAGCACGCGCTGACCGTCCATGTCTGGACTCCGGTTGGGTCCGCCCGCGGCGAAGCGCGCCGCCAGCCGCTGGTCGACCGCTATATCGCCGCGGTGGACCGCGACGGCGTGATCTCCACCGGCCATGCCGCGCTGGAATCGCCCGAGGGCATCTATATCAGCCTGTACCCGGCCGAGGAGATCGACCGCTCGCCCGACGAATTCACCCGCATCCTGCGCGCCACCCGCGAAAACGACGTGGGCGGCAAGTTCCAGCCGGATTACCAGACCGAATCGCGCGCCTGGTGCCCGTCGACCGTGCAGGTGCGCATCCGCAACTATGACCCCGGGCGCCTGGACCGCTTCTGGAACGCCTACCGCCGGAACACCACCTACAACCTGACCCACCGCAACTGTTCCAGCACCGTCTCGCACGCGCTGGAAGCGGCGCTGGAAGGCGCGTCGGCCCGGGTCTGGCGCGAGGCCAGGGGCTGGCGGCCGCTCTGGCGCCTGCTGACCACGCCGGAGTTGTGGGTGGCGGCGCAGATCCGCAAGCGCGCCAAGACCATGGCCTGGACGCCCGGCCTGACGCTGGACTACGCGCGCGCGCTCAGCATGCTGGCCGATCCGCGGCCGTCCGGCTGGGCCAGCATGACCCGGCTGGCGCTGGGGCAGATGCGGCGCTGGCGCCAGGACTGGCGCGAGGCGGCGCGTACCCAGGCAGGCGCAGGTGGCATCGACGCCGCAAATGCCGGAAATGCCGGTAGTGTCAGACAGGCCGCGAACGATTAAGCTGGCAGCCTTTGCATAAATTCATCGAGCCACAGGAGAGAAGTCATGCCGAGCCAGCGAACCCTGACCCGCATTGCCGCCATCGCTGCCCTGGCGATGGCCTGCAGCGCGCATGCGCAGAGGCCGGACGGGGACAGCGCTGCCGCCGCCGCCATCAACGAAGCGGTGCAGCAGGGCACCACGCCCTACCGTCCCGACCCGGCCGCGACGCCGGGCAGCATCCAGTCGGACGAATGCCGCGCCCTGGCCGCGCAGATCGCCGAAGCGCCCAAGCGCGAATACCGTGCCACCCAGCCGGCCATCGAGACCGCGCAGGGCCGCATGATTCCGGAACTGGAGCGTGACCGGCCGAAGAAGTCGCTGCAGCAGGCGTACCGGGAGAAGTGCACGCAGTAGTGATGAGTGACTGGGGGCCACCTTCACTCGCGCCCCGCCACCACATACGCCCCGGTCCGGTGCAGCTCGCCCTCGGCCTGCTCCAGCGCACGGATCGCGCCCTTGCCCTTGCGCGCCAGCAGCTGCTCGACCAGGGCCTCGACCACGGCCACGCCGGCGGTGACTGACGGAAAGAACGACGGGCTTTCCACCGAGAACAGCAACGTGCAGTCCGCCGCCAGCGCGATCGGCGCGACCGTGCTGTCGGTCAGCGCGATCACCTTGCAGCCGCACTCGCGCGCGGCGGCGGCGACGCGGATGCTTTCCTGCGAGTAGGGGGCGAAGCTGACCACCAGCACCGCATCCTTGGGCGCCAGGCCGCGCAGCTCCATTTCCAGCGTGCCGGCATCGGCGCGGATCAGGTGCACCGTGCTGCGGAACAGCCGGTAGACATAATGGAAGGTGAACGCGATCGGAAAGCACGAGCGGAAACCCGCCACATGCACGCACGCCGCATGCGACAGCAGTTCCGCCGCTTGCTGCAGCGTCTTCTCGTTGTTGGCGGCAATCATGTCCAGGTTGTGGTGCTGCGCGTCCAGCATCTCGCCCAGCATGCGGCTGGAGCTGCTTTCACGCACCACCTTGCGCGCGCGGCGCGCGTACGGCTGGCTGCCGCCGCGCAGCGCATCGACGAACAATTCACGCAGCCCCTGCCAGCCCTCGAAGCCCAGATGCTGCGACAGCCGCACCAGGGTGGCAGGCTGCACCCCGGCACTGGCCGCGATCTTGCGCATCGACAGCACCGGCACGTCCTGCGGATGGTCGAGCAGGTAGCGCGCGCCGCCCTGGAACTGCGTGCTGAGCGTGGGGAAGTTGCTGCGCAGCAGCGCCAGCAGGGCGTCCAGGTCCTGCGGCGGCGCTTGCGGCGATGGGGTGGGGCTGTCGGGCGGCATGGGCATTCCAGATTCAGAGTTTGTAACGATTGTTGCACAGGTGCGCCCGGGCACGCATCGGGCCGGGTCGAACAGGGCGGGTCAGGGTTCCCCCTCACTGACGGATAACGTCTGCCATATGCCTTGGCTGTATGTCCTGAGCAGATCTCGTAACGCCACTGTCTGTTCGCTACAACGCCGGCCAGCCGGCATCATATTTTCCTTACCCACTTAACAGATCGTGACTTACACTCCGCGCCATAACCACCGGAATTCGGTCATCCGGAACATAATTGGTATCGGAGCGCGAGCATGGGACATAGAAGCCCGGCAGTGCGACACGGCGGGAGGGTCAACCCGTCGTTTCGGGTCATTGGGGAAGTTGGGGCAACCGGCAATCCGTGCCGGGGCTGGCGCCTGCGCGGCGCCAGGGCAGCGCATGGCTTCACGCTGATCGAGGTGATGATCACCGTGGCAGTCATTGCCATTCTTGCCGCCGTCGCCATTCCAAATTACAGCCGTCACGTCGTGCGCTCGCACCGGGCCGCAATCGAGTCCTTCATGCTGGAGGTCTCGGGCGCCCAGGAGCGCTACCTGGTCGACAACCGCGCCTACGCCGCCAATCTGGGCGCGCTGGGCATGTCGGTGCCGGCCGCGCAGGCAACGCGCTACGACGTCGCCGTGACGCCGAACGCGGCGCTGCCGCCCGGCTACAGCATCGTGGCCACGCCCAAGGGCAGCCAGCTCGCCGCCGACGCCGACTGCGGCTCGCTGACGCTGACCAGTGCCGGCGCAAAATCCGCGTCTGGTGCAGGCACCGACTGCTGGAACTGACCATGCGGCGCGCCACATTCCCGCCGTCTTTGCCCGGCCGGCCCAGCCGCCGCGGCTTCACCCTGGTCGAACTGCTGTGCGCCATGTCGGTGCTGGCGATCCTCGCAGTCGCGGCGGCGCCGTCGTTCTCGTCACTGATCGCCAACCAGCGCGTGCGCGGTGCCTCGCTTGACCTGACCTCGGCGCTGCTGCTGGCGCGCAGCGAGGCGGTCAAGCGCAATGCCACGGTCACGCTGGCAGCCACCGGTGCCGCCTGGACTGCCGGCTGGGCGGTCACCGCGGGCGCCGAGACGGTGCGCAGCTTCGGGCCCTATGGCGGCCTGACCATCACGCCCAGCGCTGCAGGGGCCCTGGTGCTTGGCAACGACGGCCGGCTCACGGGCGCGGCCATGACTTTCGAAGTGGCGCCCAACGGCGATACGGCAGCGACGTCGCGCGTCTGCGTGCAGGTCAGCGAGACTGGCCGCGTCGCCTCCGCCACGGGAGCCTGCTCATGAAGCAAAGAATTCCGCGGCCGCGGCCGCGCATGACTGGCCGCCGCACACAGGGCGGCTTCCTGCTGATCGAGGTGCTGGTGGCGGTGGTGATCCTGCTGGTCGCGCTGCTTGGCACCGCCGGGCTGGTGGCGCGCTCGGGGCAGACCGAGATGGAGTCCTACCAGCGCGTGCAGGCGCTGGCGCTGCTGCAGGACATGGTTGCGCGCCTCAACGCCAACCGCCAGGTGGCATCGTGCTATGCCAACGGCGCGACCGGCATGCAGCTGGGCAGCGCGGCGGCGCCGCCGGCGGCGTGCACGCAGGGCACCGCCGCGCAGAAGGCTACCGCCGATGCGGACCTGCAGGCCTGGAACACGGCGCTGCTGGGTAGTGCCGAGATGCGCCTGGGAGCCAGCGCCGCTGATGCCGCCCAGGCCGTCGGCGCCATGATCGGTGCGCGCGGCTGCATCGAGACCGTCGACGCCGTCAACAATATCTACCGCATCACCGTGGCCTGGCAGGGCCTGGCCACCACCGGCGCGCCCGCGCTGGGCTGCGGCAAGGGCCAGTACGGCAACGATGCCAATCGCCGCGCGGTCAGCACGCAGATCCGCATCGGCACCCTGGGAACCGTGTCATGAGCCCCCTGCGCCTGTCCGCGCGCCGCCTGCGCCGCCAGCGCGGCATCTCGCTGGTCGAGCTGATGATCGGCATCACCATCGGCCTGGTGCTGCTGACCGCGCTGGCGAGCCTGTACCTGGCCAACAGCCTGTCGCGCACCGAATTCACCAAGTCTGCCGAGCAGGTCGAGAACGGCCGCTACGCGCTGGAGCAGATCCGGCGCGAGGTGGAGCTGGCCGGGTTCTTCGGCGTCGGCAACATTGCACGCAGCACCAAGGCCGCGGATCCGGCGCTGTGCGCGACGGATTCCGCCGCCCTTGGCTTCTCGCCTACTGCCGAAACCGTGCCGGTGGCGCTGACCGGCTATGCGCCGGGCGTCGCGGCACCATGCCTGCCGGATCTGGCGCCGACTTCCGAGGTGCTGGTGATCCGGCGCGTGTCGACCACGGCGGTTGCCGCCCCGGCGCCGGGCGTGCCCTACCTGCAGGTATCGGCCTGTTCGCAGGACACGCAGACCTTTGTCTTCGATGCCAGCGGCGCGGCGGCCTTCGGGCTGCGCACCAAGGCCTGCGATCCGGCCCAGCCGGCCGAACTGCGCCGCGCCATGGTGCGCATCTTCTACCTGGCCGGCTGCGACCGCTGCAGCAACGGCGGCGACGGCATCCCCACGCTGAAGATGGCCGAACTGGTCAACGGTGCGTTCCAGTCGCGCTCGGTCGCGCAGGGGGTGCAGGACATGCATGTGCTGTACGGCGTCGACCAGGACAGCAACGGCTCGGCCGACTGCTACGTGTCCGACCCCCGCGCGAACAACAGCGCCGTCTGCACCGCCGTTCCCGGCTATGACTGGGGCGTGGTGCTCAACAACCTGGCCAATGTCACCACGGTGCGCGTGCACCTGCTGGCGCGCACGCTGAAGCCCTCGGGCGGGCATTCAGACAACCGCACCTATGACCTCGGCCGCGCGGCGGCCGCAGGCCCGTTCAATGACGGCTACAAGCGCCACGTATACGCGCAGGTGGCGCGGCTGGTCAATGTGGCCGGGCTGCGCGAACAATAACGCCATACCGATTCAACACAGCGAAGAGCGAGCAATGATGAAGTCAACGGGCAGGCCGCTGCGCCGCAGGCAATCCGGGGTCACGCTGGTGGTGACGCTGGTGTTCATGGTGCTGTTCCTGCTGATCGCCGTGGCCATGGTCAATTCCGGGCTGGTCAACGTCAAGGTGGCTGCCAACCAGCAGCACAGCGCCGAAGCGCGCGACGTGGCGCAGCAGGCGATCGAGCAGGTGATCAGCGACGACTTCACCAAGGCGCCGGTTGCGGTGGATGTGCCGGTGGACGTGACGGGTGACGGCAAGGCGGATTACATCGCGCAGGTGGCGGCACCGACCTGCGTGACCAGCAAGCCAGTGGCCAAGGTGATCGATCCGGAAAAGCACCCGGAGGATGCCGAATGCACGCTGGGCAGCAGCACCGGCAATGGCAACCTGGTCATGGGCGCAAGCGGTGTCAGTGCGATCAGTTCGCTTTGCAACGATACGCAGTGGGATGTGGCAGCCACCGTCAATGACGTCAATACAACCGGCGCCGTCGCGACGGTGCACCAGGGCGTGGCGGTGCGCACGCTCTATGGCTCCACTTGCCCCTGAAGTCTCGGGCCAGATCCGGATCTTGAAAGGAAGAACCAGCATGTCCATGCCCGCTCGCCGGCTTCGCGCTTCCGCCGCCTGTGCCACAGCCCTGCTCGGGCTGGCTGCCGCGCCCGCGGCGATAGCCGAAGACATCGACCTGTTCACCGGCCTGCAGGCCAACTCCGGGTCGCGTCCCAACGTGCTGCTGATACTCGACAACGCATCGGCGTGGAATGCCAATGCCCAGGTCGATTGCGAAACGCAGAACGTGGTGAGCGCCAACAACGATAACACCAACGTTGGCGCCGAGCAGTGCGCGCTGTACAAGGCGGTGTCGGACCTGATCAATGATGACAAGACGAACGGCAAGATCAACCTTGGCGTGATGATGTTCGGGCAGGGCACCAATACGGGTGGCCAGTTCCGCTTCCCGAAGGTGACGCCGCCCACCGCGCCGTCCGGGCTGGTGCTGATGGAGAAAGGTGCGGGCGGACAGGACATGCTCGACTACATCAAGACCATCGACCGTACCAAGGACAGTGCCAACAACTCGCAGGTCGGCGGCGCCATGCAGGAGGCATGGGCCTTCTTCTCCGGCAAGACGGGATTGTCCGGCACCACATACAAGTCGCCGATCACCAACCCGTGCCAGAAGAACTTCATCATCTACATCGCCAACGCGCTCAACAACGGCAAGCCGCAGGACTCCGGCCAGGATGCCTACAACAAGCTCAAGGAGGCGGGCGCCACCACCGCGCAGCTCACTCCGATCCCGCTGCCCAGGGGCAACAACATCGACAACTGGGGCGATGAGTGGGCGCGCTTCCTGAACGACCTGGACCTGAACGCCGCCAACAACGCGGGCTCGACCACGGCGACGCGCCAGAACATCATTACCTACACCATCGGCGTCACTGACGGTAGCCAGCAAAGCCAGGACTACCTGCAGTTCGTCACCAGCATGGCCCAGAAGGGCGGGGGCGGCAACTTTACAGTCCGGGCCGGAGATGACGACGCGCTTTCGAAGGCGCTGAAGGACATCTTCAACGAGATGCAGGCGGTCAACAACGTGTTTGCCTCGGTCAGCCTGCCGGTCAGCGTGAACGGGCAGGGTTCGTACCTGAACCAGGTCTATATCGGCATGTTCCGCCCGGACGGCAAGGCCCGTCCGCGCTGGGTGGGCAACCTCAAACAGTACAAGCTGGGCTATGACAGCAACGGCAATCTGGTGATGCTCGACGCCGGGGTGCAAGGCGCGATCGACCAGCCCCCGAAGAATGCGGTTAGCAACGCGGGGACCGGGTTTATATCGCCCAATGCCCGCAGCTACTGGACCGAGGATCCGCCGAAGGCGGTGGGCAGCTCCAGCATCGTGACGGACTGGCCCTCGGACGGGTTCTGGAAGAATGCCTCGTCGCTGCTGCGCAATGCCAAGGATTCACCCGACGGCGAGGTCGTCGAGAAGGGCGGCGCCGGAGAAATGCTGCGCGCAGACTACCTGACCAGTCAGGCCGGGCGCCGGCTGCTGACCTGCGCCGACGCGAAATGCAGCAAGGGGACCGCGCTGGCGAATTTCGATACCGCCAACAAGGCCCTCACCGAGGGCAACGGTCCGTCGCTGCTGAAGACCACTGCCGCGGATGTAGCCAATATGATCAACTGGGTGCGCGGCAAGGATGTCTTCGCCACGCTGACCGGCACCGACCCCAAGAAAGAGGCGGAGCCCGGCCCTGGCGGCAACGTCACGGTGCGCGGCTCGATCCACGGCGACGTGCTGCATTCGCGCCCGGTGGTGGTCGACTACGGCGGCACCACTGGCGTAGTGGTCTTCTACGGTGCCAATGACGGTGTGTTCCATGCCGTCAACGGTAACCGCACTGCAGCCATTTCCACCACCGCGGGCACGGTGCGCGCGGGCGGTGAACTGTGGGGCTTCATCGCTCCCGAGTTCTACGGCAAGCTGGCGCGGATCTATAGCAACGCGCCCGAGGTGCGGCTGACGGGCAGCCCGCAGGACACCGCCGAGGTCCAGTTTGCTCCACGCGACTATTTCTTCGACGGCACCACCACGGTCTACCAGGACCTGAGCACCCCGGCCACGCCGCAGGTAAAGATCTACCTGACCGCACGGCGCGGCGGTCGCCTGATTTATGCATTGGACGTCAAGGATCCGGCAAAGCCGGAGTACCTTTGGAGCAAGACCAACGCCGACATCCCTGAACTGGGGCAGACCTGGTCGCAGCCGCGGGTGATGCGCGTGCGCGGCTACCCGACGCCTGTGCTGATCATGGGTGCGGGCTACGACCCCGACGGCGAGGATACCGACCCCGCGCTCAATGGCATCGCCACGGCGACGAACAAGCAAGGCCGCGGCGTGATCGTGCTCGACGCCGGGACGGGCAATGTGGTCTGGGCAGCCCTGGCCAATTGCGCTGGCATCAGCACGGGCACCTGCGTCACCATCAACAGCCGCGCGATTCCTTCCGACGTTGCCGTGGTGGACCGCAATGGTGATGGCTATGCCGAAAAGGCTTATGTCGGCGACGTCGGCGGCAATGTCTGGCGTATCGACTTCGGATCGACGGATACGGATACTCCGTCGACGTGGACGGTCGGCAAGCTCGCGCAATTGGGCGGCGCAGTGGACACCAACGATGCGCGCAAGTTTCTCTATCCGCCCGATGTCGTCGCCACCGGCAAGTACGACGCTGTGATGATCGCCTCGGGCGACCGCGAAAAGCCGCTGTACTCGCTGAGCCAGACCCCGGGCGCGGCGCAGAACGTGCAGAACCGTTTCTTCATGGTCAAGGACCCGAACGTCGACGGGAAGCTGCCTTCGACCTGGACGGCGGTCAAGGCGGCCGATCTTGTCGACGCGACCAACGTGGCCTACCGCGATTCGGCGGTGGCGAGCGGCTTCTACTTGTCGCTGGAATTCGGCGAGAAGGCGGTCAATGCGCCGCTGACCGTTGCGGGCTATACGTACTTCGGCACCAACACGCCTTCCAAGGTCGAGCCCGGGGCCTGCTATCCCGACCTGGGCGTTGCGCGGGGCTACGCGGTGTCATTCCTGACCGGGCTTGGCATGAACAACGGGCCGCGGTTCGTCAGGTTCGACAATGGCGGGCTGCCGCCGTCGCCGGTGTTCGGCATGGTGTCGGTCACGCAGACCGACGGATCGACCCGGCTGGTCCCGGTGCTGATCGGGGGCGGCAAGGCTGGTGCCTCGGGCGGCGACGACAAGTCATCGCTGGGCGGCCAGGAGGTGAAGCCCGCCAGCACCGGCAAGCGCAAGCGCACCTACTGGCACACGCAGAGCGACAAGACCTAGCCAGCCGCCATCACCGCGGCGCTGCCGCCACAGCGCCGCCTTCCTCCTCCCACCACCCACCCCCCAACGCCTGCAGCAGCGCCGCCGAATCCGCCAGCCGGTCGGCGCGCGCCTGCGCCAGTTCCAGCGACGCCTGGCGCGACTGCCGTTCGGCATCCAGCACCGTCAGCTGGCTGACGCCGCCGAGCCGGTACTGCTCCGACACCACTGCCAGCGTATCGCGCGCCTGCCGCGCGCTGTCGGCGCGCTCGCGCAGCGCGGCGGCATCGGTTTCGAGTGCGCGCAGCGAATCGGCCACGTTCTGCAGGCCCTGCAGCACGGCTTGCCGATACGCGGCCAGCGACTGCTCATAGGCCGCCTCCGCCGCGCGTTTGCGTGCCTGCAGCTCGCCGCCGCGGAATACGGGCTGCACCAGCCCCGCGGCCAGGCTCCATACGTTCAGGCTGCTGAACAGGTCGCGCGCCGCGGTGGCTTGCGTGCCGCCGCTGGCGCTCAGCGTGATCCGCGGATAGAGGTTGGCCGTAGCCACGCCGATATTGGCCGAGGCCTGGTGCAGCAGGGCCTCGGCCGCGCGTATATCGGGACGGCGGCGTGCCAGCGTGGCCGGCAGGCTGACCGGCAGCGTGTCGGGCAGGTGCAGGTCGTCGAGGCGGAACTCGGGCAGTGTGGCCGAGGCCGGGGTCTGGCCCGTGTACACCGCGAGCTGGTGCCGCGTGGCATCGAGCTGGCGTTGCAGGGCCGGAACCAGGGTCTGGGTTTGCGCAAGCTCCGCGCGCTGGCGCTGCACGTCGACGCGCGCGACGCCGCCCGCGCGCAGGCGTTCCTCGGTGATGCCAAGCTGGCGCTGCTGGGCCGCCGCCACGGCGGCGGTATCGGCCAGTTGCGCGCGCAGGCCGGCTTCGCGGATGGCCGCGGTGGCCACGTTGGCGGCCAGCGCCAGGCGCGCGGCTTCCAGTTCATAGCGCTGGTAGTCCACCGCTGCCTGCAGTCCTTCCAGTTCGCGCCGCTGGCCGCCGAACAGGTCGAGCACGTACGACACCTGCACCGTGGCGCCGTAAAGCGTGAACGGGCCCGGGCTGGGGATCGCGGTGATGCCCAGGGACTGGAAGTCGACCTGCTGGCGCGTGGTGTTCAGTTTTGCGTCGACGGCGGGCCAGCGCGTCGCGCCGGTGCGCGCGGCCAGGTTCTCCTGCGCCTCGCGCAGCCGGGCGCGCGCCTGCGCCAGCGTCGGGCTGGCATCCAGCGCGCCGCGGATGGTGGCGTCCAGTGCCGGGCTGCGGAACAGTGTCCACCACTGCGCGGGCACGTCGGCGCCGGCGGCCAGGGTTTGCGCGTGGGATTGCCTGCCCGCGTCCGCGGCGTCGGCCGCGACGGTTGCCACCGGCTGCGGGCCCGGCACGTAGCCGGCGTCGTCCGGCGGTGCGGGCGCGCGGAAGTCGGGGCCTACGGCGCAGCCGCACAACAGTGCCGCGGCGGCAAACAGAGGCGTGAGTCGTTGCATGGCCAACCCCTTCAGTCCAGCGTGCGGCGGTAGAAGCGCACCGCAATCGTCATCACCACCACGATGAACAGCGCCATCGGCCACACATTGGGCCATAGCTCGACCCAGCCGTTGCCCTTGAGCAGGATGCCGCGCACCATGCGGTGGAAATACGTCATCGGCAGGATGTTGCCAATGGCCTGCGCCCAGCCCGGCATGCCGGCGAACGGGAACATGAAGCCGGACAGCAGGATGTTGGGCAGGAAGTAGAAGAATGTCAGCTGCATCGCCTGCAGCTGGTTCTGCGCCAGCGACGACAGCGTGATGCCCACCGTCAGGTTGGCCGCGATAAACAGCAGCGTCGCCAGGTACACCGCCAGCACCGAGCCAACGAACGGCACGCTGAAGATCCAGCGCGCGGCCAGCAGCACGATGGTCGCCTGGATCAGGCCGATGAAGATATAGGGCACGATCTTGCCGGTCATCACCTCGAGCGGCCGCACCGGCGTGGCCAGCAGGTTCTCCATGGTGCCGCGCTCGCGTTCGCGCGTCATGGCCAGGCCGGTCATCATCACCATGGTCATCGTCAGGATCACGCCCATCAGGCCGGGAATGATGTTGTATTGCGTGATGCCTTCCGGGTTGTAGAGCCGCTGCACCTGCACGTCGAAGGGCGGCTTGCCGCCGGCCAGCGGCGCCAGCGATCCGTTCAGGTCATGCGCGGCTACGCGGTAGGGCAGCTGCGGCAGCGCGGCGATGGCCTGGCCGGTGGCGGAGGGATCGGTGGCATCGGCCTCGACCAGCAGCGCGGGCCGTTCGCCGCGCAGCAGACGGCGCGTGAAGTCGGGCGGGATGGTCAGCACGAACTGCACCTCGCCCTTCATCAGCGCCTCGCGCCCGGCCTGTTCGTCCGGCAGCGTGCCGACCAGCTTGAAGTAGGTGGACTGCTCCATGCTGGCGATGAACGAGCGCGTGAATTCGCTCTGGTCGGCGGCGATCACCGCGGTCGGCAGGTGGCGCGGATCGGTGTTGATGGCAAAGCCGAACAGCAGCAGCTGCATGATCGGCAGTCCGACAATCATGCCGAAGGTGACGCGGTCGCGCCGCAGCTGCAGGAATTCCTTGAGCACGATGCTCCACCAGCGTTGCAACGAGAAGCGCTGTTGCGCGGCCGGCTTGCGGGCGGCGGCTGTCATGACGCCTCCCTGGCCTTGCGGACAGCCATATTGTCTTCGGCCCCGCTCATCATGTGGATGAACACGTCTTCCAGGCTGGTCTGGGTTTGCTCGACGCGCCGGCCCGGTCCCGCCAGCCGCGCAAGCGTATCGGCCAGCGCCTGCGCATCGCGCCCGGTCACATGCAGCGCGGTGCCGAAGGCCACGGTCTGCCCCACGCCCGGCGCACCCTGCAACTGCTCGGACAGCGCGGCGAGGTCGTCGCCTTCCACGCTCCAGGTCGACAGCTTCTGGCTGGCCACCACTTCATCGGCGGTGCCCTGCGCCAGCAGCTTGCCGTAGGCGATATAGGCCAGCTTGTGGCAGCGCTCGGCCTCGTCCATGTAGTGCGTGCTGACCAGCACCGAGATGCCGCGCGCGGCCAGCTGGTGCAGCTGCTCCCAGAAGTCGCGCCGGGCCTTGGGGTCCACGCCCGCGGTGGGTTCGTCGAGCAGCAGCAGCTCGGGCTCGTGCAGCAGGCAGGCCGCCAGCGCCAGCCGCTGCTTCCAGCCGCCCGACAGTGCGCCGGCCAGCTGCGCCGAGCGCGAGGCGAGGCCCAGGTCTTCCAGTGCGCGGTCGACTGCCTCGCGCCGGTTCGGCATGCCGTAGACGCGCGCGACGAAGTCCAGGTTCTCGCGGATCGACAGGTCGTCCCAGTAAGAGAATTTCTGTGTCATGTAGCCGACGCGGCGCTTGATCTCGTCGGACTCGCTGCGGATGTCGTAGCCCAGGCAGGTGCCCTCGCCGGAATCGGGCGTCAGCAGCCCGCACATCATGCGGATCGAGGTGGTCTTGCCGCTGCCGTTGGGGCCGAGGAAGCCGAAGATCTCGCCGCGCGCGACCTGCATGCTCAGGTCGTTGACCACGTGCTTGTCGCCGAAGTGCTTGTTCAGGCCGCGCACGTCGATGGCGAGTTCGCTTGCGCTGCCGTTGATTGTCGTGTTCATTGCCGCACCACTTCAACGGGCTGGCCCGGCCGCAGCCTGGGCGCATCGGCCGCCGCCGGGCGCGCTTCGACCAGGAACACCAGCTTGCGCCGCGTCTCGTTGCTGTAAATCACCGGCGGCGTGTATTCGGCCTCGTTGGCGACGTAGCTGATGGTGGCCGCCACCGGCGCGGCGCAGCCGTCGCAGCGCACCTGCACCGCCTGGCCGTTGCGCAGCGCGCCCACCACGGTCTCCGGCACATAGAAGCGCACCTTGACGTTGCCCGGCGGCAGCATGCGCACCACCGGGCTGCCCGCCGGCACCCATTCGCCGAGGCGGTAGGGCGTGTCGTAGACCAGCCCCGCCTGGGTCGCGGCAACGGTCTTGCGCGACAGCTTCCACTCGGCCTGCGCCAGCGCCGCGCGCGCGGCGGCCACCTGCGCGGCCTGCGCGGCTTGCTGCGCATCCCGGCCCGGCAGCCGGGCCACGTCGATATCGCGCTGCAGTTCGCGCACACGTGCGGCGTCGCTGCTGGCTTGCGCGCGCGATTCGTCCAGCTGCGCTTGCGCGATGCCGCCGATCTCATACTGGCGCTGGTCGCGCCGCAAGGCCGCGGCACTGCGCTGCGCCTGGGCCTGTGCCTGCGCCAGCTGGGCGCGGCTGACCTCGACTTCGACCGGGCGCTTGCCGGTCTTCAGGTCTTGCAGCTGTGCCTCGGCCGCGCGCAGCTGGTCTTCGGCCTGCTGGCGCGCGGCGCGCTCGTCGTCGGATTCGAGGGCAAACAGCGCGGCGCCCTGGCCGACCTGCTGGCCGCGCTGCACCGACAGCGTGTCGAGGCGCCCGGCGAACGGCGAGGCCACGCTGACGAATTCGCCTTCGACATAGCCTTGCCAGGTGTCGGCGCGCTCACGGCTGCAAGCGGCGACCAGCAGCACCGCCGCCAGCGTGGCAAGCACCGCTGCCGGCAGTTGCGGGCGGGTAGGGTGGGCGGGGTTCATGATGCCTCCGGAGAAAGCCTGGACTTGCCGGCATCGGGCGCCGGCGCCAGCCCGTGCGTCAGCAGCGCGGATACGTGGCGCACCAGCGTGTCGGTATCGACCGCTTCGCCGCCGGGCAGCCGGCGCCAGATATGGGTGGTGGCCAGCGGCAGCAGCGTCAGGCCGATCAGCGACGGCATCACCAGCGCCGGCTCCAGTCCGCTATTGAGCTGCCCGCGCGCGATCGCGGCCGCCAGCGGCGCGCTCAGTGCACCGGCGCGCTGCAGCGCGAAGCGGTCCAGCACGCGCTCGCGCAGGGCGCCGTCGGCACTGGCGACTTCGCGGATCCACAGCCCGGGAAACCAGGGCGTGGCGGCCGCGGTGCGGATCAGCTGGCCGGCGATGCCGATCAGCATGGCCATCGGCTCGGCATCCCCGGCGGCAGCGAAGACGCTGGCCACCAGCGGCTGCAGCTTTTCCTCGACCACGGCGTCCAGCAGCAATTCGCGGTCGCTGAAGTAGTAATGGACCAGCGCCGGCGTTACGCCGGCCTGGGTGGCGATCGCCTTGACCGGGGTGCCGGCCACGCCCTGGCGCGAGAACAGGTCGGTGGCCGCATCGAGGATGCGTTCGCGCTGGCCGGGCTGGCCGGCCGCAGGACGACCGGGGCTGCGGCGGGCGGAGGGTTTCGGTTTGGCGGGCGGGCGCGGCATGGGCAAACGGATGCAAGCGGTCTCCAGTGAATATTAATTTTTTCGTTAATTAATTCAAGGACGGTTACAACGTCGGCCTTCCGGCACACCCTTTGGCAGGTAGACATGTCATGGGCGCTTGGCTACGCTGCGGGCGCCGGAGCGCGCCGTCTCGGGCACTTCCCTTGCCGATCGCCTCTGCCGATGCCGTTTCCGCCACTTGCCACCGCTCCCGTTCGTCTCCGTTTTCGTCGTGTGCTGGCCGCGCTGGCCTGTTGTGCGTGCCTGCCAGCGATGGCGCAGCAAGCGGAGCCGATGCAAGGCCCGGCTGAAGCGGAGAGCCCGTTCGCCTTTCACGGCCAGAGCACCTACATCTGGCAGCGCAAGCCATCATTCGGCGCGGCCTACTCCGGCCCCAACAGCCTGGGTACCGAACGAGCCAAGAGCTACTCGTTCAGCGCGACGCTGGATCTGGGACTGAAGCTGTGGCAAGGCGCGGAGTTCCACTTCAACCCGGAGGCCACGCAAGGCGTGCCGTTTGCCGGCCTGCACGGCCTGGGCGGCTTGTCCAACGGTGAACTGGGCAAGGCCGCCAGCACCAATCCGGTGTTCTACCGCGCGCGCGCGTTCGTGCGGCAGACCTGGGGCCTGGGCGGCGGCAGCGAGGCACTGGAAGCGGATTTCAACCAGTTTGCGCGCACGGTCGACCGGCAGCGCGTGGTGCTGACGGCGGGCAACTTTGGCGTGCTGGATGTCTTCGACCAGAACGAGTTCGGCTCGGACCCGCGCACGCAATTCATGAACTGGTCGTTCATGACGCATGGCGCCTTCGACTATCCGGCCGATGCACGCGGCTATAGCTGGGGCCTGTCGCTGGAATACATCGGCGACGGCTGGTCGGCGCGCATCGGGCGCTTCCTGCAGCCGCTGGAATCCAACGGGCTGCGGCTCGACACCCGCATGTTCGAGCACTACGGCGACATCATCGAAGTGGAGAAGCGCTACCAGCTCGCCGGCCGGCCCGGCACCGCGCGGCTGCTGTGGTTCCGCAACAAGGCGCGCATGGGCGCGTTCAGCGATGCCATCGGCTTCGGCATGGCCAACAATACCACCCCGGATGTCGCCGACGTGCGCCGCGAGCACGCCAAGAGCGGCGTGGGCGTGACACTGCTGCAGCAGGTCACCGATTCACTGGGGATGTTCGCGCGCGCCAGCCTGTCCGACGACAAGACCGAGACCTACGCCTTCACGGAAATCGGCCGCCAGGTGTCGGCCGGCGGCGTGCTGAAGGGCGATGCGTGGGGACGGGCGCGCGATGCGCTGGGCGTGGCGGTGGCCATCAACATGCTGGGCCCAAACCACCGCAACTACCTGGCCGCGGGCGGGCAGGGCGCGTTCCTGGGCGACGGTGCGCTGCGCTACGGGCCCGAGCAGATCCTGGAGATCTACTACAGCTTCCAGCCGGTGAAGTACCTGAGCATCAGCCCCGACTTCCAGTACGTGCGCAACCCGGGCTACAACCGCGACCGCGGGCCGGTGAAGTTCTACGGGGTGCGGTTTCACGGGGAGTTCTGATCCTCCCCGCCTGCCTCACTGCCGCGCGTTGCGCTTGTTATCCGGCCACGCCGTATTGAAGTTGGTCCGGAACGGATTGATATCCAACCCGCCCCTACGCGTATAGCGCGCATACACCGCCAGCTTGACCGGCTTGCACTCGCGCATCACGTCCATGAAGATCCGCTCCACGCACTGCTCGTGGAACTCGTTGTGGTTGCGGAACGAGATCAAGTACTTGAGCAACCCTTCCTGGTTGATCGGCGCACCCACGTAGCGGATCTGCACGCTGCCCCAGTCCGGCTGGCCGGTGACCAGGCAGTTGGACTTCAGCAAATGCGACACCAGCGTTTCCTCCACCGGCGATTCTTGCTGGTCGGCAGAGAGCAGCTCGGGCGCGGGCTCATAGCGGTCCACCTCGATATCGAGCCGGTCCAGCAGCAGGCCGTCGAGCTCCCCCATCTTCTGCTTGCCCAGGTCCGCTTCAGTCACCAGCCGCACCTGCACGGTGCCGCCGGTGGCTTCGGACAGGTCGTGGTGCAGCAGCTGCTGCAGCGCCTCGGGTGAAGCAATCCTGGTCTGGTTGAACGAGTTCAGGTACAGCTTGAACGACTTGGACTCGATGATATTGGGCGTGTCCGACGGGATGATGAAGCTGGCCAGCGCCACCTGCGGCTTGCCCTTCAGGTTCAGCCACGACAGCTCGTACGCGTTCCAGATATCGACGCCGAAGAACGGCACCGGCTTGCCTTCGGGCAGGCCGATCTCGGTGCGCTTGGGCTGGCGCGGGATCGGGAACAGCAGCGAGGCGTCGTATTCGGTCTTGTAGGCCGAGGGCTTGCCCAGCGGCGAGTGTTCAGGGAGGCTCATGGGGCGCTCAGCAGGTGTCAGGACAGGAACAGCTTGTACACCGGGTTGTCGGTCTCGTCCCAGTGTACGTAACCCAGCGTCGAAAGGAAGGCGCGGAAGGCGCGCTTCTCGTTCTTCGGCACCTGGATGCCGACCAGGATGTTGGAGGTATCCGCACCCTGGTTGCGGTAGTGGAACAAGCTGATATTCCAGTTCGGGCTCATGCTGGACAGGAACCGCATCAGCGCGCCCGGCCGCTCGGGGAACTCGAAGCGGTACAGCAGCTCGTCATGCGCCAGCGCCGAGCGCCCGCCCACCATGTATCGGATATGCTGCTTGGCCAGCTCGTCGTTGGACAGGTCCAGCGTGTCGAAGCCGTGCTTGCGGAAGCTGGCCGCGATCTTGTCGTTCTCGGCGCGGCTGGCGATCTGCACGCCGACGAAGATATGCGCCATGCTGGTATCGGCGATGCGGTAGTTGAACTCGGTCACGCTGCGCGTGCCCACCAGCTCGCAGAAGCGCTTGAAGCTGCCGCGCTCCTCGGGGATGGTCACGGCGAACACGGCTTCGCGCGCCTCGCCCACCTCGGCGCGCTCGGCGACAAAGCGCAGGCGGTCGAAGTTCATGTTGGCGCCGCAGGCGATCGCCACCAGGTGCTGGCCCTTGAGCTTCTCGCGCTCGGCATAGGCCTTCAGGCCTGCCACGGCCAGCGCGCCGGCCGGCTCCAGGATGCTGCGGGTGTCCTGGAACACGTCCTTCAGGCCAGCGCAGATGGCGTCGGTATCCACCAGGATGATGTCGTCGACCAGCTCGCGCGTGATGCGAAAGGTCTCCTTGCCGACCAGCTTGACCGCGGTGCCGTCCGAGAACAGCCCCACTTCCTTCAGCTCGATGCGCTTGCCGGCGTCGACCGAGCGCTTCATCGCGTCAGAGTCCACCGTCTGCACGCCGATCACCTTGATCTCGGGGCGCACCGCCTTGATGTACGAGGCGATGCCAGAGATCAGCCCGCCGCCGCCAATGGCGACGAACACGGCATGGATCGGGCCCGGGTGCTGGCGCAGGATCTCCATGGCGATGGTGCCCTGGCCGGCGATGACCTCGGGATCGTCGAACGGATGGATGAAGGTCAGCTTGTGCTTCTTCTCCAGCTCCGCAGCGTGGTTGTAGGCGTCGCTGTAGGACTCGCCGTGCAGCACGATTTCCACCCACTGGCCGCCGCGTTCGCGCACCGCGTCGATCTTCACCTGCGGCGTGGTGACCGGCATGGCGATGATGGCCTTGCACTGCAGGCGCGCCGCGGACAGCGCCACGCCCTGCGCGTGGTTGCCGGCCGAGGCGGCGATCACGCCGCGCTTGAGCTCTTCCTGCGTCAGCGAGGCCATCTTGTTGTATGCGCCGCGCAGCTTGAAGGAGAAGACCGGCTGGGTGTCCTCGCGCTTGAACCAGACCGCATTGCCGGTGCGCGCCGACAATTGGTGCGCGTAGGTCAGTTCGGTCTCCTGCGCCACGTCGTAGACCTTGGCGGTCAGGATCTTCTTCAGGTAATCGGGTCGGGCGGCGGACGTGCGGGTCATGGTCTCGGGGCGGGCCGTGGGGCGGCGCAAAAAAAGGCGGAAATTCTGGCGGAAACCGTCAATGATAAAGGATGGCGGCGACTTCCACCTGGCCCGGGCGACGCTCCCGCCGCCCGCGGCGGGCGGCCCGGGCCGCGCGGAGGTCGCTCTTCGTGTGGATGACGGTGCACTCATGCGGGGCGCGGCGAGCCACGCGGGGCGGGGCCGCAGACGCTTGGCCCTGGACTTGCGTCGAGGCCAGGTTGCGTGCGCGCCATGTAGGACGGCGTCCGGTGGACGCCGGTCAAAACGACGTGTTACGGTGTAACGCGATGCCACAACTACCGCTAATCGAACCCAATACCGCCCTGTTTCTCGACTTCGACGGCACCCTGGCCGACCTGGCCCCGCGCCCGGAACTGGTGCAGGTCGAACCGGAACTGGTCGGCACGCTGCACACGCTATTCGAGCGTCTGGACGGCGCGCTGGCCGTCATCTCCGGGCGGCCGATCTCTGAACTCGACCACTTCCTGCAGCCCCTGCGGCTGCCGGCCGCCGGCGTGCATGGTGCTGAATTCCGCACCGACGGCGGCATGGTGTCAAAGACTTCCGCCCCCGGCCTGGAACCGCTGATCCCCCACCTGGAAGCGCTGGTGCGCGCCTATCCCGCCCTGCGGCTGGAGCGCAAGTCCGTTGCCGTCGCCATCCACTACCGCCAGGCGCCTGAACTGGCCGGCGTGGTCGATGCCGCGGTCACCGAGGTGCTGCGCCATGCCGTCGGACTGGAAGCGCTGCCCGGCAAGATGGTGGTCGAGATCAAGCCGGCCGGCGTCGACAAGGGCGACGCCATTGCCGCATTCATGAAATCCGCGCCCTTCGCCGAGCGCGTGCCGCTTTTTGCCGGCGACGACCTGACCGACGAGCCGGGCTTTGCCGCTGTGCGCAAGCTCGGCGGGCTGGGCGTGCTGGTGGGCCAGCGCGAGACCGTGGCCAGCGTCAGCGTGCCCGGACCGGCCGCGCTGCGCAGCTGGCTGCACCGCTCGGCCCGCGCGCTGGAAGGCGCCGGCGGCGAGCCGCGCGCCGTGCCGAATGAGGCCGAGCCAGGCCCGGCCCGGCGCACAACGACATCCTGAGGGAGGTATCGCTGTGACCAATCCGAGCAGCCCGAGCGAACCGGGCCAGCCGCCGACCGAAGGCGTGCACAAGACCGTGGACGGCGGCAGCCGCTTTGCCAATCCGTCGTTGTCGCTTGGCATGATCGGCAACTGCGCCATTTCTGCGCTGGTGGACTGCCGCGCGCGCATTGTCTGGTCGTGCCTGCCGCGCTTCGATGGCGATCCGGTGTTCAACGCCCTGCTGGACCCGAGCGAGAACGCCGGCCATTTCTCGATCGAGATCGAAGACTTCCAGTCGTCGCGGCAATGGTACGAGCCCAATACCGCGGTGCTGCGCACGCGGCTGACGGACATCCACGGCAACTGCCTGGAAATCACCGACTTTGCGCCGCGCTTCTTCCGGCTCGGGCGCTATTTCCGCCCGACCACGCTGGTCCGGCGCATCCGCCCGGTGCGCGGCGCGCCGCGCGTGCGCGTGGTGGTGGCGCCGCGCTTCGAGTGGGGCCGCAAGGCGCCGCAGACGACGCGCGGCAGCAGCCACGTGCGCTATATCGGCGACGACATGACCCTGCGCATGACCACCGACGCGCCGATGGCCTATGTGCTGTCGCATACGCCATTCCTGGTCACGCGCGGGTACAACTTCATCCTCGGCCCGGACGAGACCCTCGCGCACGGCGTGGAAGAAACCGCGCGTGACTTCGAGCAGGAGACCACCGCCTACTGGCGCCTGTGGAGCCGCCGCCTGGCGGTGCCGCGCGAATGGCAGGACGCGGTGATCCGCGCGGCCATCACGCTGAAGATGTCGCTGTTCGAAGAGACCGGCGCCATCGTCGCGGCGATGACCACCAGCATCCCCGAGGCGCCGGGCAGCGGCCGCAACTGGGACTACCGCTTCTGCTGGCTGCGCGACGCCTTCTTCGTGGTGCGCGCGCTCAACAGCCTGTCCGAGGTCGGCACCATGGAGGACTACCTGCGCTGGCTGTCCAACGTGGTGATGCAGTCGCAGGACGGGCATATCCAGCCGCTGTACGGCATCGGCCTTGAGCGCGAGCTGCCTGAAAGCATGCTCGACCATCTGCCCGGCTACCGCGGCATGGGCCCGGTGCGCGTGGGCAACCAGGCGCAGGAGCACTTCCAGCACGACGTCTACGGCAACGTGGTGCTGGGCGCGGCCCAGGCCTTCCATGACCACCGGCTGCTGCACCGCGGCGGCCCCGCTGAATTCCGCCGGCTGGAAGAGGTCGGCGAACAGGCAGTGAAAGTGTTCGGCACGCCCGATGCCGGCATGTGGGAGCTGCGCACGCGGGCGCGCGTGCATACGTCGTCGGCGCTGATGAGCTGGGCCGCCTGCGACCGTCTGGCCAAGGTTGCCGACAAGCTCCAGTTGCAGGCGCGTGCCGCCTACTGGCACGACCATGCCGAGCGCATGAAGGAGCGCATCCTGGCCGAATCCTGGAGCGAGGAGCGCCAGGCCTTTGCCGAGAGCTTCGGCGGGCGCGAGCTGGATGCCAGCGTGCTGCTGATGGCCGAAGTCAATTTCATCGAGCCGCGCGATCCGCGCTTCATCGCCACCGTCAAGGCGCTGGAGGCATCGCTGTGCGACGGACCCTATATGCGCCGCTACGAGGCGCCCGACGATTTCGGCAAGCCCGAGACCGCGTTCAACATCTGCACGTTCTGGCGCATCGATGCCCTCGCGCGCATCGGCCGGCGCGAGGAAGCGCGCGAGATCTTCGAGTCGATGCTGGCCTCGCGCAATCCGCTGGGGCTGCTGTCCGAGGATACCCATCCGGTGACCGGCGAGATGTGGGGCAATTTCCCGCAGACGTATTCGATGGTCGGGCTGATCAATGGCGCGATGCGGCTGTCGGCGCCGTGGGACACGGTGATCTGAACCGCCTGCGCCCACGGCAACCAGAACAGAGGACTCCAAGAACAACATATGCCAAGACTTGTAGCGGTATCCAACCGGGTCGCCGACCCCCGCAACGTGGCGGCGGGCGGCCTCGCCGTCGCGCTTTCCGAAGCCCTGCGCCAGACCGGCGGCATGTGGTTCGGCTGGAGCGGCAAGGCACTGGAAACCGCCCAGGGCGGCACGCCCGGTGAAGGCGACCTGCACCTGCAGCAGGCCGGCAACGTGACGCTGGCCACCGTCGACCTGAGCCGCGAGGACCACGACGCCTACTACCTGGGCTACAGCAACGGCGTGCTGTGGCCGGTGTTCCACTACCGGCTGGACCTGGCGGACTTCGACTCCAATTTCCTGAACGGATACCGGCGCGTGAACCAGCTGTTCGCGCGCAAGCTGGCGCCGCTGCTGCAGCCCGATGACATCATCTGGATCCATGACTACCACCTGATCCCGCTGGCGTCAGAGCTGCGCGCCATCGGCTGCGGGCAGAAGATCGGCTTTTTCCTGCATGTGCCGCTGCCGCCGCCGCTGATCCTGGCCGCCATCCCGCAGCACGAGTGGCTGATGCGCGCGCTGTTCGCCTACGACCTGCTCGGCTTCCAGAGCCATGCGGATGTCGAGCACTTCTCGCGCTATGTGCAGGCCGAAGCGCAGGCCGAGCCGATGGGCGAGCACCGCTACCGCGCCTTCCACCGCACGGTGCGGGCGCAGGCCTTTCCGATCGGTATCGACGTGGACGAGTTCATGGAGCTGGGCCGCGGCGCGGACGCGCAGGAAACCTACGAGATGATGTGCGCGCAGTACGCGCGCCGCAGGCTGCTGCTTGGCATCGACCGGCTCGACTATTCCAAGGGCCTGCCGCATCGGCTCAAGGCGTTCTACCGGTTGCTGGCCGAGTACCCGGAGAACCGCTCGAGCGCAACGCTGGTGCAGATCGCCGCGCCCTCGCGCGAGTCGGTCGATGCCTACGTTGACCTGCGCCGCGAGATGGAGCAGTTGAGCGGCTCCATCAACGGCGAGTTCGGCGAGCTGGACTGGATGCCGGTGCGCTATATCCACCGCACCACCGCGCGCAAGCGGCTGCCCGGCCTGTGCCGCGCCAGCCGCGTGGCGCTGGTGACGCCGCTGCGCGACGGCATGAACCTGGTGGCCAAGGAGTTCATCGCCGCGCAGGACCCGGAGGACCCGGGGGTGCTGGTGCTGTCGCGCTTTGCCGGCGCCGCCGAGCAACTGCGCGAGGCGCTGCTGGTCAATCCGTACGACACCCGTGCCACCGCGCAGGCGATCCAGCAGGCGCTGCACATGCCGCTGGCCGAGCGCCAGCAGCGGCACCGGAAATTGCTGGAGCGCATCCGCGCGCAGGATGTGCACTGGTGGAGCAGCGAGTTCCTGCGCGCACTGACTGAGACCGAAGGGGCCTGAGGCGCGGGCTGTTCTTCCGGTCGGGGAGCATGACCATGAGCGAAGACCTGGCAGCGCAATCGTGCACGCCTTGCCGTGGCGGGGTGCCGCCGCTGGCGCCGGCTGAAGCCGAGGCGTTATTGCAGCAGGCGCCGGGGTGGGAGCTGGTCGATAGCGCGACGCGGCTCGAACGGCGTTTCACCTTCGGCAATTTCGCGCAGGCGCTGGCGTTCGTGAACGGCGTCGGGCAACTGGCCGAGGCGCAGGGGCATCATCCCGAGATCAGCTTTGGCTGGGGGCATGCCACAGTGTCGTGGCGGACCAAGAAGATCAAGGGCTTGCACCGGAATGATTTCATCATGGCGGTGAAGACGAGCGAGTTGGCGGAGGGGATCGGGTGAGGTTGGTGGGGTCACTTCAGATCCCCGGGCGTATCAATATCCCGAAACGCCCCTTCATCCTCGGTCAGGATCCGCGTCACAGGCTTGTCCTTCAGCAACGCCCGCGCCCCCTCATCCCCATCCAGCTTCAGCAATTCCTCGCGCCAGGCCGCGCCAAAACCCACCGGATGCCCACGTTGCCCGTTGCGCCAAGGGGCGGCGATGGTGTCCGGCGTGGTGATCGTCAACGCCACCGCCCGGATCAGCTCCATCGGCAGCCAGGGCATGTCCGCCAGCGCCACCACCCAGCCGCGCGCTTCGGGCGTGGCGGCCACGGCAGCTCGCAGGGCTGCGCCCATGCCGGCCTCGGCGTCGGGCGACTCCAGCACGCGGCAGCCGCCGCGGCGCAGTTCCTCCGCCAGTGCCGGGTTGCCCGGACGAATGACGGCGATCGATTCCGGCAGCGCCGCGGCCAGCGTGCGCGCGCTGCGCCAGGCCACGGAGCGGCCGCCGGGCAGCACCTCCAGCAGCTTGTTGCGTTTGCCGGCGGCGTCGAAGCGGCGGCCGTAGCCTGCGGCCAGCAGGATGCCGGTGGGCAGGTCGGTGCGGAGCAGGGGAGCGTTGGGGGCGGCAGTCATGGCGGCACTCGCGAGGTCGTCAGGTGGGATCGGGCGCGACGTCGCAGCTGCTGCCGGTGCCGGCAGCCATCTCGCGTGCGGCCTTGGCGCCTTCCACCTGCAGGATGTCGGGCAGCGATACGTGGTTCCTGGCCGCGATCACCTCGGCCAGGATCGAGATGGCGATCTCGGGCGGCGTGCGGCTGCCGATGTAGATGCCCACGGGGCCATGCAGCCGCGCCAGCTGCAGCCCGGTCAGGTCGAATTCCTTGAGCCGTTCGCGGCGCGCCTGGTTGTTGCGGCGCGAACCCAGCGCGCCCACGTAGAAGGCCCGGGTGCGCAGCGCTTCCATCAGCGCCAGGTCGTCCAGCTTGGGGTCGTGCGTGAGCGCGATCACGGCGCAGCGCTCGTCCAGCTTCATGTCGGTGACGGTGTCGTCCGGCATGGTGCGCACCATGGTCACGCCGGGGATGTCCCAGGTCTCGGTGTATTCCTCGCGCGGGTCGCACACGGTGACCTGGAAGCCCAGGCCCACGGCGATCTGGCACAGGTACTTGGATAGCTGCCCGGCGCCGATCACCAGCATGCGGTAGCGCGGGCCGTGGATGGTAAGCAGGGTCTTGCCGTCGAACACCAGGCCGTCGGTGGCGTTGGCCGGGCCCAGCGTGGCGGTGCCGGTGGCCATGTCGAGGGTGCGCGCGACCAGGCGGCCGTTCTCAACGGCATCGAGCAGCTCGGCGATGCCGCTGGCCGGGGTCAGCGGTTCGGTCACCAGCTCGATGGTGCCGCCGCACGGCAGCCCGAAGCGGTGGGCTTCCTCGGCGCTGATGCCGTACTTGATCGCTTCCGGGTGGTCGGCGGTGATGCCCTGCCGGCGCACGCGGTCGATGATGTCGTCCTCGATGCAGCCGCCCGAGACCGAGCCCACCACCAGGCCGTCGTCGCGCACGGCCAGCATCGCGCCTTCGGGCCGGGGCGACGAGCCCCAGGTCCGCACTACCGTGACCAGCAGCACGCGATGGCCTTGCTGCTGCCACTGCACACTGTTCTTCAGGACTTCGAGATCCACGCTGTCCATGATCGTTTCCGCTTCGGTTCCTCTGTTGGTTCATTGTCGCCGGCGGCTGCGGCGGGGGCGCCCTCGGCCGCTGGCGTGTCGTCGGTGGCGTCAGGGGTGACGGCCTCGGTGAAGCGCGCAAAGAAGGTGTCTGCCATCTTGCGCGCCGCGGCGTCCACCAGCCGCGAGCCGATCTGTGCGATCTTGCCCCCCACGTGGGCGTTGACGGTGTAGGTCAGCACGGTCTCGTCACCGTCTGCTTCCAGCCGGACCCGGGCGCTGCCCTTGCCGAATCCCGCCGCGCCACCCTGGCCATCGAAACGGATGGTGTAGCTGTCGGGGGCCTGGATGTCTTCCAGTGCCATGCGGCCCTTGAAGCGCGCCTTGACCGGGCCCACCGCGGCCGTCAGGGCCAGCTGGTAGGCGTTGTCGCCGTCGGGCTCGATACTCTCACATCCCGGGATGCAGTGCTTGAGCAGCTCGGTGTCGTTGAGCGCTTCCCATGCCACCTGCTGCGGGACCGGCAGGCGCTGGCTCTGGTTCATTTCCATGGCGGGGCTTCCTTGTTGTGCCTGGCGAGGGCAGGGGCGGCGGCCCGGGGCGGGCCGCCATGGTCGGACAGCAGCGTCTCGAGCGCCAGCAGGCTGTCCAGGTTATGGGCCGGGCGCAGCGCGTCCACGTGCGGCAGGATGGCTTGCACGCCACGCGCCTGCGGGGTGAAGCCGGGGTAGCGCAGCAGCGGGTTGAGCCAGACGATGCGGTGCGCAAAGCGGCGCAGCCGTGCCATTTCGTCGCCGAGCAGGTCGATATGCTCGTGGTCCAGGCCGTCGGTGACCAGCAGTACGGTGGCGCGCCCGGACAGCGTGCGCCGCGCCCAATGGCGGTTGAAGCTGGCCAGCGCCGCGCCGATGCGGGTGCCGCCGGCCCAGTCGCGCACCTGGCCGGTGATCAGCGCGACGGCCTCGTCGGGGTCGCGTTCGCGCAGCGAGCGCGTGATGTTGGTCAGCCGCGTGCCGAACAGGAATACCGACAGCCGCTCGCGCGACTGCATCAGCGCATGGCAGAAGTACAGCACCGCGCGCGAGTACTGGCTCATCGAGCCGGAGATGTCGAGCAGCAGCACCACCGGCGGCTTGCGCTCGGCGTGCTTGCGGAATTTCCAGCGCAGCCACTCGCCATGCTGGCGCACCGCCAGGCGCGCGCTGGCGCGCAGGTCGGCATGGGTGCCGCAAGTGGCGGCGCGCAGGCGGCGGGTGCGCTGCAAGGCCAGGTGGGCGCGGCGCGTGCGCACCAGGTGCTGCAGCGCGCGCCATTCCTGCGCGGTCAGGGTTTCAAAGTCGCGCTGCGCCAGGCGTTCCTGGTCGGAGAAGGTCAGCGGCACATGGATGCGCTCGGCTTCGGCCTGTGCCGGGCGTGACTGCGCTTCGGGCTGGCGCGCGGCCAGGGCATCGGCAAGCCGGTTGCTGCGTTTCGGTGGCGGCGCGCCGCTGTCGACGCGCGGCAGCAGCAGCGCGCGCAGCTTGCCTTCCCAGTCGGGATCGCGCCAGAACAGGTCGAAGGCGGCATCGAACAGCGGGCGCTGGTCGGGGCCGGACAGCACCAGCGCCGCCAGCGCGGCACGTACCTCGTCGCGCTGGCCGATATCGACATGGCGCAGCGCCTGCAAGGCATCGACCGCATGGGCCGGCGACAGCGCGAAGCCGCCGTCGCGCAACAGCCGCATGAAGTGCGTGACGTTGCGCGCCAGCACCGGCAGGGCCGGTGCGGCGGGCCGTGCGGCGGCATGCAGCGTGGCCACGGTCAGCCTCCCGGCGTGGCACCCGCCAGCAGCTCGGCCACGGTGGGGCCGTCCACGCGCGCCAGGTCGTCCTGGTACTTGAGCAGCACGCCCAGCGTGTCGCGCACGGACTGCGGATCGAGCTCGGTCGCGCCCAGCGCGGACAGCGCGCGGCACCAGTCGATGGCCTCGGCGATGCCCGGCGCCTTGAACAGGTCGATGCCGCGCAGCCGGTGGATAAAGTCGATGGCCTGGGCCTGCAGCGCCGCGGCGGCCTCGGGGGCGCGCGCGGCCACGATCTGCAGTTCGCGGTCGCGCTCGGCGTAGCCCATCCACTGGTACAGGCAGCGGCGCTTGAGGGCGTCGTGGACTTCGCGGGTGCGGTTGGAGGTGATCACGATCAGCGGCGGACGCTCGGCGCGGATCACCCCGATCTCGGGGATCGACACCTGGAATTCGGACAGCACCTCCAGCAGGAATGCTTCGAAGGGCTCGTCGGCGCGGTCGATCTCGTCGATCAGCAGCACGCGCGGCACGTCCGGCGCGGCGGGGTCGGGCAGCAGGGATTCCAGCAGCGGGCGCTTGAGCAGGTAGTCATCGTGGTACAGCGACTGCGCCTCGGGCCGCTCGCCGCGCGCCTCGGCCAGGCGCAGCGCCATGATCTGGCGCGGGTAGTCCCATTCGTACAGCGCGCTGGCGGCGTCCAGCCCTTCATAGCATTGCAGCCGCAGCAGCCGCGTGCCGAGCACGCCCGCCATCGCATGCGCCATGGCGGTCTTGCCGACGCCGGGCTCGCCTTCCAGGAACAGCGGGCGCTGCATGCGCAGGGCGAGATAGAGCACCGTGGCGGTCTCGCGGTCGGCGAAGTATTGCTGGCGTTCCAGCTGGGCGATGGTGTCGTCGATGGAGGTGGGAAGCATGAGCAATCTTGTGTGCCGATGCGGAAATACGCCGGCGGTTTGCGCCCCTCTCCCGCCGTGCGGGAGAGGGGAGACAACATGCGGCGGCGAAGCGCTACCCCTTCGCCGCCGCCTCCACTGCCCTTGCCGCCAGCACCGGGATCAAATGCGCCCGGTACTCCGCCGACGCATGCAGGTCGGCATTCAGCGTCGACGCATCGACCTTCACCCCACGCGCCGCCTGCGCGGTGAAGCCGGCCGACAGCGCCTGCTCCAGCGGCTGGCAGCGGAACACGCTGTCGGCCGCGCCTGTCACCGCCACGCGCACCGTGTTGCCGGTGCGCGCCACCATCACGCCCACCAGCGCGAAGCGCGAGGCCGGGTTGCGGAACTTGGCGTAGGCCGCCTGCTCCGGGATCGGGAAGCGCACCGCGGTGATCAGCTCGTCCGGTTCCAGCGCGGTTTCATAGAGACCCTTGAAGAAGTCGTCGGCGGCGATGGTGCGGCGGTCGGTGACCACGGTCGCCCCCAGCCCCAGCACAGCGGCGGGATAGTCGGCGGCGGGATCGTCATTGGCGAGCGCGCCGCCGATGGTGCCCATGGCGCGCACCTGGCGGTCGCCGATGCCGCCGGCCAGTGCCGCCAGCGCCGGGATGCGCCGGCGCACCTCGGCATGCTCGGCGACGTCGGCATGGCGCGCGGCGGCGCCGACCACGATCTCATTGCCTTCGACGCGGATCTCGGCCATGCCGGGAATACGCGCCACGTCGACCAGCACGGAGGGCGCGGCCAGCCGCAGCTTCATCGCGGCCAGCAGGCTCTGGCCGCCGCCGAGGAACTTGGCGTCGGGATCGGCCTTGAGCGTGGCCACGGCCGCCTTGGCATCCGCGGCGCGTTCAAAATTGAATGCGTACATGTCGGTTTCCTTTGCGGTGTGCGTGGATCACGGCCGGGCGGCCTGGATGGCCTGCCAGACCCGGTGCGGCGTGGCGGGCATCTGGATGTCCTTCACGCCCAGCGGGCTGAGCGCATCCACCAGCGCGTTGATGAACGCCGGCGGCGAGCCGATCGCGCCGGCCTCGCCGCAGCCCTTCACGCCCAGCGGGTTGTGGGTGCAGGGCGTGCCGGTGGCGGTCTCGACGGTGAAGTCGGGCAGGTCGCCGGCGCGCGGCATGGCGTAGTCCATGTATGAGCCGGTCAGCAACTGGCCGCTGTCGTTGTCGTAGACGCACTGCTCCAGCATGGCCTGGCCCAGCCCCTGGCCGATGCCGCCATGGACCTGGCCTTCGACGATCATCGGGTTGATGATGTTGCCGAAGTCGTCCACCGCGGTGAACTTGACCACCTGCGACTCGCCGGTATCGGGATCGACCTCCACCTCGCACACATAGGCGCCGGACGGGTAGGTGAAGTTGGTGGGGTCGTAGAACGCGTTTTCGTTCAGGCCCGGCTCCAGCTTGTCGAGCGGATAGTTGTGCGGCACGTAGGCGGAAAGCGCGACTTCGCCGAAAGTCTTGGTGCGGTCGGTGCCGGCCACGCGGAACACGCCGTCGCTGAATTCGATGTCGGTGTCGGCGGCTTCCAGCAGGTGCGCGGCGATCTTCTTGGCCTTGGCCTCGATCTTGTCGAGCGCCTTGACGATGGCCGAGCCGCCCACCGCCAGCGAGCGCGAGCCATAGGTGCCCATGCCGAACGGCACCCGGCCGGTGTCGCCGTGCACGATCTCGACCTGGTCCAGCTGCAGCCCGAGCCGGTCGGCGACCACCTGCGCAAAGGTGGTCTCGTGTCCCTGGCCATGGCTGTGCGAGCCGGTGAACACGGTCACGGTGCCGGTCGGGTGCACGCGGATCTCGCCCGCTTCGAACAGCCCCGCACGCGCGCCCAGCGCGCCGGCGATGTTGGACGGCGCCAGCCCGCAGGCCTCGATGTAGCAGGAGTAGCCCAAGCCGCGCAGCTTGCCGCGCTGCTTCGCTTCATCACGCCGGGCCGGGAAGCCCTTGACGTCGGCCAGCTTCTGCGCGCGTGCCAGGCAGGGCTCGTAGTCGCCGGTGTCGTAGGTCAGGCCGACTGGCGTGGCGTGCGGGAACTGGCGGATAAAGTTCTTGCGGCGCAGCTCGGCCGGGTCGATCTTCATCTCGTGCGCGGCGGTTTCGACCAGGCGCTCGACCACATAGGTGGCCTCGGGTCGTCCGGCGCCGCGGTAGGCATCCACCGGCGCGGTGTTGGTGAACACCGCCTGCACCTCGGCGTAGATCGCGGGCGTCGCGTACTGGCCCGCCAGCAGCGTCGCATACAGGATGGTCGGCACGCAGCTGGCGAAGGTCGACAGGTAGGCGCCCATGTTGGCGGTGGTATGCACGCGCATCGCCAGGAACTCGCCGTCGGCGTCGAGCGCCAGCTCGGCCCTGGTCACATGGTCGCGCCCGTGCGCATCGGTGAGGAAGGATTCGGAACGGTCCGCGGTCCACTTGACCGGCCGCCCGATCTTCCTGGAAGCCCAGGTCAGCGCCACATCTTCCGGGTACAGGAAGATCTTGGAGCCGAAGCCGCCACCCACGTCGGGCGCGATGATGCGCAGGCGCGATTCGGGCAGCCCCAGCACGAACGCGCCCATCAGCAGCCGTTCGACGTGCGGGTTCTGGCTGGCCACGTAGACGGTGTAGCTGTCGTCGTGGCGCGTGTAGCTGGCGTTGACCGCGCGCGGCTCGATCGCGTTGGGGATCAGCCGGTTGTTGACGATGTCCAGCGTGGTCACGTGCGCGGCCTTGGCAAAGGCGGCGTCGGTGGCGGCCTTGTCGCCGTGGCCCCAGGTGTAGCAGGTGTTGGCGGGAACGTCGTCATGCACCAGGGTGGACGCCTTGGCGGCATCCGCGGCGCTGACCACGGCGGGCAGTTCTTCATAGTCGACGTCGATCTTCTCTGCCGCGTCGCGCGCCTGCTGCAGGGTCTCGGCGATGACCAGCGCGACCTGGTCGCCGACGTGGCGCACCTTGTCGTGGGCAATCACCGGGTGCGGCGGCTCCTTCATCGGCGTGCCGTCGATGCTGTGGATCAGCCAGCCGCAGGGCAGGCCGCCGACCTTGTCGGCCGCCAGCTCGTCGCCGGTCAGCACGGCGATCACGCCGGGCGCGGCCAGGGCCTCGGTCTTGTCGATCGAGCGGATGCGCGCATGCGCATGCGGCGAGCGCAGGAAGTACGCGTAGCTTTGCTGCGGCAGCACGACGTCGTCCGTGTACTGGCCGTTGCCGGTCAGGAAGCGGTAGTCTTCCTTGCGCTTGACCGGCGCGCCTACCAGGCGCTGGCTTTCGGGTGCGTTCATGGCCGGTCCCCCTTATTCAGCGCTGGCGGCGGTGCCCTGCATGGCCGCCTGGCCCTGCTGCACTGCGCGCACGATGTTGTGGTAGCCCGTGCAGCGGCACAGGTTGCCTTCCAGGTGGGCGCGGATGGTGGCGGCGTCGGCGCCCGGATGTTCCTGCACCAGCGCGGTGGCGCTCATCACCATGCCGGGCGTGCAGAAGCCGCATTGCAGGCCGTGGCATTCACGGAAGGCTTCCTGCATCGGGTGCAGGCCGTTGCCGGCCTTGTCGCCGGCGAGGCCTTCGATGGTGGTCACGGCGGCGCCGTCGGCCTGGACCGCGAGGATATTGCACGACTTGACCGCCCGGCCATCCAGGTGGACCGTGCAGGCGCCGCACTGCGCGGTGTCGCAGCCGACGTGGGTGCCGGTCAGGCGCAATTGTTCGCGCAGGAACTGGACCAGGAGGGTGTTGGGTTCTACCTGCGCGTCAACGGGCTTGCCGTTGACCGTCAGGCGGATCGGAATCGCCATGCTTGTCTCCATGTGGGGTGGACGCGCATGACCAATTGCCCGAAATCCCGAAAGAACTGCGCGGGACTGGCCACGACGCGGTACTGCCGCTTAAGACGGCTATAGGACGGCTAAATCGTGATATTGGTGCTGCCGCTACAACTGCTGTAGGTGCGCCAGCGCACGCGGCGAGCGGCTTCAATGCTGGCGCGAATGCTGCGGCCGGCGAACGATTGGCCGCAACAGGCTCTAACAGTTAATCACAAATCGTGGGGCGCTGCCATGTGGTTTGCCCGCGCCCCGTTCGGGGCACAGCAGCTAGAATGAGCCGCGCCCACTGGCACCTGCCCCCCTTACATGGAAGCTTTCTTCGACTGGCTGTTCGAAACCATTGCCCTGCCCAAGGTGGGCCTGCCCGCGATCTTTGTGGTCAGCCTGATCTCGGCCACGCTGCTGCCGCTGGGCTCGGAGCCGGCGGTGTTCGGCTACGTCAAGCTCAACCCGCAGATGTTCTGGCCGGCGATCGTGGTGGCCACTGCCGGCAACACCGTGGGCGGCGCCATCGACTGGTGGCTGGGCTATGCCGCCAAGCTGGCGCTGGTGCGCTACCACAAGCGGCGCCGGGCGCGCGAGCACGACCGTGAGCACCTGGAGCACCGCGAGCACGCGCGCAAACCGCCCAAGCCCAAGCTCGACGCGCGCTACTTCCGGTGGATGCGCCGGCTTGGGCCGCCTACGCTGCTGTTCTCGTGGTTGCCCGGCATTGGTGATCCTTTGTGCACTTTAGCCGGCTGGCTGCGCCTGTCCTTCTGGCCCAGCCTGGCCTGGATGGCGGTCGGCAAGTTCATCCGCTACCTGTTCATGACCGCCAGCCTGCTTTGGATCCCGGACAGTTTTTGGCAGAACATTGCGCAAATGTTCAAGGCCTGGTTCTGATCCGGTGCGCTGCAGGCACCACCATGGGGCGCAATTGCCAGGCCAGAAAGCCGCCTAATCCCTTGTTCCGACAAGGATTCCTCTATGTTGCGGTGCAGCGAAAGCAGGGGTTGAAGTACAATCGCCCTTTAATGAACGATTCGCGCACAGTCCCCGTGCGCAGCAGGAAGCGGTCCCCCAATGAACGCCCCACTCGTGCTCGACGCCAAGCTCGCCGCGCAGGACGCCCCGCCGCGCCTGCGTGAAATCCCCTATAACTACACGTCCTTCTCGGACCGCGAGATTGTCATCCGCCTGCTGGGCGAGGAAGCCTGGCGCATCCTGGACGAGCTGCGCAGCGAGCGCCGCACCGGACGCTCGGCCCGCATGCTGTACGAGGTGCTGGGCGATATCTGGGTGGTTCGCCGCAATCCTTACCTGCAGGACGACCTGCTGGAAAATCCCAAGCGCCGCCAGATGCTGGTCAGCGCGCTGCACCACCGCCTGAACGAGATCGAGAAGCGCCGCGCCGCCGACCGTGCCGAGCACGCCGAGCCCGCCGCCGAGGACCGCTCGCACCGCGTGGAGCAGCTGGTCGCCTTCGCCAAGCAGGCGATCGAGGATTTCAAGAACGAATTCGCCGCCGCCTACGACCTGCGCAAGCGCGCGCAGCGCGTGCTGGGCCGCGTCACGCAGAAGGACAACATCAAGTTCGACGGCCTGTCGCGCGTGTCGCACGTGACCGACGCCACCGACTGGCGCGTGGAATATCCGTTCGTGGTGCTGACCCCGGATACCGAGGAAGAGATCGCCGGCCTGGTCAAGGGCTGCTTCGAACTCGGCCTGACCATCATCCCGCGCGGAGGCGGCACCGGCTATACCGGCGGCGCCGTGCCGCTGACGCCGATGAGCGCGGTGATCAATACCGAGAAGCTGGAACAGCTCGGCCCGGTCGAGCAGACCGACCTGCCCGGTGTGTCGCATCAGGTTGCGACCATCTTCTCCGGCGCCGGCGTGGTGACGCGCCGCGTGGCCGATGCCGCCGACAAGGCCGGCCTGGTGTTCGCGGTCGACCCGACTTCGATCGATGCCTCGTGCATCGGCGGCAACGTGGCCATGAACGCCGGCGGCAAGAAGGCCGTGCTGTGGGGCACCGCGCTGGACAACCTGGCCTGGTGGCGCATGGTGGACCCGGAGGGCAACTGGCTGGAAATCACCCGGCTGGACCACAACCTGGGCAAGATCCACGACGTGCCGGTGGCCACCTTCGAACTGAAGTGGTCAGACGGCAACCGTGCGCCGGGCGAGAAGGTGCTGCGCACCGAGACGCTGGCGATCGAAGGCCGCAAGTTCCGCAAGGAAGGCCTGGGCAAGGACGTCACCGACAAGTTCCTGGCGGGCCTGCCCGGCGTGCAGAAGGAAGGCTGCGACGGCATCATCACCAGCGCGCGCTGGATCCTGCACCGCATGCCGAAGTTCATCCGCACGGTGTGCCTGGAGTTCTTCGGCCAGGCGCGCGACGCCATCCCCAGCATCGTCGAGATCAAGGACTTCCTCGACGCCGAGACCAAGAAGCCCGGCGGCGCCATCCTGGCCGGCCTGGAGCACCTGGACGAGCGCTACCTGCGCGCGGTCGGCTACGCCACCAAGAGCAAGCGCAACGCCTTCCCGAAGATGGTGCTGATCGGCGATATCGTCGGCGACGATGAAGACGCCGTGGCGCGCGCCACCTCGGAAGTGATCCGCATGGCCAACGGCAAGAGCGGCGAAGGCTTTATCGCCGTCAGCCCGGAGGCGCGCAAGAAGTTCTGGCTCGACCGTTCGCGTACCGCCGCCATCGCCAAGCACACCAACGCCTTCAAGATCAATGAAGACGTGGTGATCCCGCTGAACCGGATGGGCGAGTACACCGACGGCATCGAGCGCATCAATATCGAGCTGTCGATCAAGAGCAAGCTCAAGCTGGTCGACACGCTCGAAGCATTCTTTGCGCGCGGCAACCTGCCGCTGGGCCGCAGCGACGACGCCAACGAGATCCCCAGCGCCGAGCTGCTGGAAGACCGCGTGCAGCACGCGCTGACGCTGCTGCGCGAGGTCCGCGCGCGCTGGCGCTACCTGCAGGACCACCTGGACCTGCCGCTGGTGCAGGCCAAGGCCTCGCTGATCGGGCATGGGCTGGGGCTGCTCGGGCAGGAGTTCGAGGCGCGGCTGCAGCAGCAGCCGGACGCCAACGTGTTCCACCTGCTGCAGGACCGCACCATCCGCGTGTCGTGGAAGAACGAGATCCGCGCCGAGCTGCGCAAGATCTTCAACGGCGGCGAGTTCAAGCCGATCCTGGACGAAGCCCAGAAGATCCACAAGCAGGTGCTGCGCGGCCGCGTCTTCGTGGCGCTGCACATGCACGCCGGCGACGGCAACGTGCACACCAATATCCCGGTCAACTCCGACGACTACGACATGCTGCAGGACGCGCACCGCGCGGTGGCCCGCATCATGGAGCTGGCGCGTTCGCTGGACGGCGTGATTTCGGGCGAGCACGGCATCGGCATCACCAAGCTGGAATTCCTGACCGAGGAAGAGATCGGCGACTTCCGCGCCTACAAGCTGAAGGTCGATCCGCAAGGGCGCTTCAACAAGGGCAAGCTGCTGCCTGGCGCCGACCTGCGCAATGCCTACACGCCGTCGTTCGGCCTGATGGGGCATGAGTCGATCATCATGCAGCAGAGCGATATCGGCGCCATCGCCGAGAGCGTCAAGGACTGCCTGCGCTGCGGCAAGTGCAAGCCGGTGTGCGCCACGCACGTGCCGCGCGCCAACCTGCTGTACAGCCCGCGCAACAAGATCCTGGCGACCTCGCTGCTGGTCGAGGCCTTCCTGTACGAAGAGCAGACCCGCCGCGGCATCTCGGTCAAGCACTGGGACGAATTCTCCGACGTGGCCGACCACTGCACGGTCTGCCACAAGTGCGTGACGCCGTGCCCGGTCAAGATCGACTTTGGCGATGTGTCGATGAACATGCGCAACCTGCTGCGCAAGATGGGGCAGAAGAAGTTCAACCCCGGCACCGCGGCGTCGATGTTCTTCCTCAACGCCACCAACCCCGAGACCATCAATCTGACCCGCAAGGTCATGATCGACTGGGGCTACAAGGCGCAGCGCCTCGGCAACGACGTGCTGAAGAAGTTCGCCAAGAAGCAGACCGCGCATCCGCCCGCGACCGTGGGCAAGGCGCCGGTGCGCGAGCAGGTGATCCACTTCATCAACAAGAAGATGCCGGGCAACCTGCCCAAGAAGACCGCGCGCGCGCTGCTCGACATCGAAGACAACGAGATCGTGCCGATCATCCGCGACCCGAAGGCGACCACGCCGGAAACGGAAGCGGTGTTCTACTTCCCGGGCTGCGGCTCGGAGCGGCTGTTCTCGCAGGTGGGCCTGGCCACGCAGGCGATGCTGTGGCACGTCGGCGTGCAGACCGTGCTGCCGCCGGGCTACCTGTGCTGCGGCTATCCGCAGCGCGGCAACGGCCAGTATGACAAGGCCGAGAAGATCGTCACCGACAACCGCGTGCTGTTCCACCGCGTGGCCAACACCCTGAACTACCTCGACATCAAGACCGTGGTGGTGAGCTGCGGCACCTGCTACGACCAGCTTGCCGGGTATGAATTCGACAAGATCTTCCCGGGCTGCCGCATCATCGACATCCACGAATACCTGCTCGAGAAGGGCGTGAAGCTGGAAGGCGTGACCGGTACCCGCTACATGTACCACGATCCCTGCCACACCCCGATCAAGACCATGGACCCGACCAAGCTGGTCAATGACCTGATGGGCGGCAACACCGGCCTTGGCAAGATCGAGAAGAACGAGCGCTGCTGCGGTGAATCGGGCACGCTGGCGGTAACGCGTCCGGATATCTCGACGCAGGTCCGCTTCCGCAAGGAAGAGGAAATGACCAAGGGCGCCGACAAGCTGCGCGCCGACGGCTTCACCGGCGACGTCAAGATCCTGACCAGCTGCCCGTCGTGCCTGCAGGGGCTGTCGCGCTACAAGGAAGATGCCACGGTGCAGGCTGACTACATCGTGATCGAGATGGCGAAGCATCTGCTCGGGGAGAACTGGATGCCTGAGTACGTCGCGAAGGCGAACGCCGGCGGTATCGAGCGGGTGCTGGTCTGAGTCTCGACGATGGCGCGCGTATCCAACTGCCCCTTGTGCGAGACCGACGGCGGCGAACTGGTCTGGATGGGCGACCGCGCCCGGCTGATCCTGGTCGAGCATGACCGTTTCCCGGGCTTCTGCCGCATCGTCTGGAACGATCACGTGGCCGAGCTGAGCGACCTGGACGATGCCGACCAGGCCTGGCTGATGCGGCTGGTCGCACGTGTCGAACGGGTGGTGCGCGAGGTCATGGCGCCGGACAAGGTCAACCTGGCGGCCTTTGGCAATATGGTGCCGCACCTGCACTGGCACATTATCCCGCGCTACCGCTGGGACACCCATTTCCCCGAGGCAATCTGGGCCGCGCCGCAGCGCGCGGCGGATGCCGTGCGCGTGCAGGAGCTGGCCAGCCGGCTGCCGGCGCTGCGTACGGCGCTTTCGCTGCTCGAAGCCGGCGACGCCTGAGGGGCGCGCGGAACCCACGCCTGGCCGTGACCGTCTGAATGCTGTTGCCGCCGTGGCCTGCCGCCACGGTATCCAGAACAACAAGCCCGGCCGGCATCCGCTGACGGGCCAAGCACTGCCGCTATGTCCTCCACTCCGACCTCAGTCACCGTACCGGGCCCTGCCGTCCCTGCCCGGGCCCTAAAGATCCAGAGCCGGCTGCGCATGGCCGCCACCTGGGCGCTGATCAAGCCTTACTGGAAATCCGAAGACCGCGTCGCCGGGCTTGGCCTGCTGGCGCTGGTGGTGGTGCTCAACCTTGGCATCGTCTATATCAACGTGCTGCTCAACGAGTGGAACCGCGTGTTCTACAACGCCCTGGAGCAGCGCGACTACGCCTCGTTCAAGGTGCTGCTGCTGCGCTTCTCGTGGATCGCGGCGTTCTTCATCGTGGCGGCGATCTCGCGCCAGTACTACACCATGATGCTGCAGATGCGCTGGCGTACCTGGATGACCGGCCGCTTCATGGGCCACTGGCTCGGGCACCAGGCCTATTACCGCATCGAGCAGACCCACACCACCGATAACCCTGACCAGCGTATCGCCGACGATTTGCGCCAGTTCACCGACGGCGCGCTGTCGTTGTCGCTCGGGCTGCTCAACTCGGTGGTGACGCTGCTGTCCTTCGTCGGCATCCTGTGGACGGTATCGGGGCCGATCAGCTTTGCGCTGGGCGGCACCGAGTGGACCATCCCCGGCTATATGGTGTGGTTCGCGGCGGGCTATGCGGTGATCGGCTCGCTGGTGGCGCACGTGGTTGGCCGCCCGCTGATCGGGCTGAACTTCCAGCAAGAGCAGTACGAGGCGGATTTCCGTTTCACGCTGGTGCGCCTGCGCGAGAACAGCGAGCCGGTGGCGCTGTACCGCGGCGAGCCCACCGAGCAGGCCGGCCTGCGCGCGCGCTTCGACCGCATCCGCGCCAACTGGAACCAGCTGATGCGCTATACGCGGCGGCTGACCTTTGTCAGCTCCGGCTATGCGCAGTTCGCCATCATCTTCCCGATCCTGGTGGCGGCGCCGCGCTACTTCGCCGGCAAGATGACGCTCGGCGGCCTGATGCAGACCAGCTCCGCCTTCGGCCAGGTACAGGGCGCGCTGTCGTGGTTTGTCGACAGCTACGCCACGCTGGTGGGCTGGAAGGCGGCCGCCAACCGCCTGATCGATTTCCAGGAAGCGATCCGCGTGGCCGAGCGCCAGGACCTGGCGCCGGGCGGCGTGCGCGATATCGAGGTGGAACATACCGGCAAGCCGCAGAATGGCATCACCATCGACGGCCTGGCGCTGGCACTGCCGGTACGCGCCGCGCGCAGCGCGGCCGTGGGCCAGCGGCCGCTGGTGGCGCCGTTCTCGCTGTCGGTCGCGCCGGGCGAGCGCTGGCTGGTCAGCGGCCCGTCCGGCTGCGGCAAGAGCGTGCTGTTCCGCGCGCTGGCGGGGATCTGGCCGTACGGCAGCGGCACCGTGACCATGCCCGACGGCGCGCGCATGCTGTTCCTGCCGCAGCGCAGCTACCTGCCGATCGGCACGCTGGCCGATGCGCTGGCTTACCCGGACGCCGGCACCGTGCATAGCGCGGAAGCGCTGCAGGCGGCGCTGCGCCAGGCGCGGCTGGCGGCGCTGGCGGACCAGCTCGACGTGTTCGACAACTGGGCGCTGCGGCTTTCGCCGGGCGAGCAGCAGCGTCTGGCCTTTGCGCGCGCGCTGCTGCAGAAGCCGGACTACCTGTTCCTGGACGAAGCCACCAGCGCGCTGGACGAGGAAACCGAAGGCGCCATGTACCGGCTGATGGTGGAGTCGCTGCCGCAGGCGGCCATCATCAGCATTGCCCACCGCAGCACCGTGGCGGCCTATCATCAACGGCGCCTGCGTTACGTGCCGCAGGACGGGGAAGCGGCCCGGGCTGCGCAAGCCGGCGAGCCTGGGGTAAGCTATCGGGTCGTATGCGATGCGTGATGCCGTGCCGTACCGGCAGCATCGCGCGGCAATCACCCCCTCAGGAGCGACCCTAACCGGGCCGCGATCATCATGGCAGGCCTGGAAAAAGACACCCCTCATCCCACCGCGCTGACCGTCCATACGCAATCCCGCGTGCTGGAGATCGGCTTCGACAACGGCCGCAGCTTCCGGCTGCCGTTCGAGCTGCTGCGCGTGTATTCGCCGTCCGCTGAAGTCCAGGGCCACGGCCCGGGGCAGGAAGTGCTGCAGACCGGCAAGCGCGAGGTGGGCGTCAACGCGGTCGAGCCGGTCGGCAACTACGCGATCCTGATCCGCTTTACCGACGGCCACGATACCGGCATCTATTCCTGGGACCTGCTATACCGCCTCGGCGACAACCAGGATGCGCTCTGGCAGGACTACCTGCAGCGCCTGGAAGCCGCCGGCGCCGACCGCGACAGCCCGATGCCCGCCGCCGGCGCTGCCGGCGGCCACGGCTGCGGCCATCACTGAGCCGCGCCGAACCGATTACCCTGGAGTCTGAAAGATGAGTGAAACCCACTTCGGGTTTGAAAAGGTCGACGAAGCGGAAAAGGCCGACAAGGTTGCCGGCGTGTTCCATTCGGTGGCGAGCAAGTACGACGTGATGAACGACCTGATGTCGGGCGGCATGCACCGGCTCTGGAAGATGTTCACCATCGCCCAGGCCGGCGTGCGCCCCGGCCACAAGGTGCTGGACATCGCCGGCGGCACCGGCGACCTGGCCAAGGCGTTCGCGAAGCAGGCCGGTCCGACCGGAGAGGTCTGGCTGACCGACATCAACGAGTCGATGCTGCGCGTGGGCCGCGACCGGCTGCTGAACAAGGGTATCGTCACCCCGGTGTGCCTGTGCGACGCCGAGCGCATCCCGTTCCCGGACAACCATTTCGACCTGGTGACCGTGGCCTTCGGCCTGCGCAACATGACGCACAAGGATGCCGCGCTGGCCGAGATGCGCCGCGTGGTCAAGCCGGGCGGCAAGGTCATGGTGCTGGAGTTCTCCAAGGTGTGGAAACCCCTGGAGAAGGCCTACGACGTCTATTCTTTCAAGGTGCTGCCGTGGCTGGGTGAGCGGGTGGCAGGGGATGCCCCCAGCTATCGCTATCTCGCGGAATCGATCAGAATGCATCCAGACCAGGCTTCACTTGTACGCTTGATGGAACATGCCGGCCTGGAAAATGTCGAATACTTCAATCTGACGGCCGGAGTGGTGGCGCTCCACGTCGGGCGCAAGTATTAAGAAGACTTGAAATCGCCATGCCTCGCCCGCATATAGGGTGAAACTGACAGGGGATAGCAGAATATGTCGTCATTTCGTGGAAAATTCCTGGTTGGGTCGCTGATTACCGCGATTGCCTTGGGAGTGATGTTCGACGCCAATGCCAAGCGCATGGGCGGTTCGCGCAGCATCGGCAAGCAATCCGAGTCGGTCACGCAGCGCCAGCAGGCGCCGCAGCCCACTTCGCCCACCCAGCAGGCGCAGCAGCCCGCACAACAGGCGGCTCCGGCAACGGCCGGTGCAGCCGGCGCGGCCGCGGCCGCGGCGCCCAAGCGCAACTGGGGCGGCATCCTGGGCGGCATCGCCGCCGGCCTGGGTATCGGCTGGCTGCTGTCGCACTTCGGCCTGGGCGGCGCGGCGCTGAGCTTCCTGTCCAACCTGATCCTGATCGCGCTGGTGGCGTTCGCCGCGATCTGGCTGATCCGCAAGTTCCGTGGCGGCAGCAAGCGCACCCAGCAGCCGGCCTACGCCGGCGCCGGCAACGCGCCGAACCTGGGCCGCAACGCCGAGCCCATGTTCCGCGGCGAGCCGACGCCTGTGTCGTCGGGTAGCCCGGCAGGCCCGGCCGCCAATACGGTACTGCCGGCAGCATCGGCAGCCCCGGTCGCGGCCGATGCGGTGGCCCAGCAGCCGTGGGGCGTGCCGGCCGACTTCGATACCGAAGCCTTCCTGCGCAACGCCAAGGTCCACTTCGTGCGCCTGCAGGCCGCGTGGGATGCCGGCAACCTGGACGACATCCGCGAGTTCACCACGCCGGAGATGTTCGCCGAGATCAAGATGGACCTGGCCGACCGCGGCGCCGAGGTCAACAAGACCGACGTGGTCACGCTCGAAGCCCAGCTGCTCGGCATCGAGTCGGCCGCGGCCCAGCATATCGCCAGCGTGCGCTTCTCGGGCATGATCCGCGAGAAGTCCGGCGAGGCGGCCCAGCCGTTCGGCGAGGTCTGGAACCTGGCCAAGCCTGCCAGCGGCACCGGCGGCTGGCTGCTGGCCGGCATCCAGCAAGAGTCCTGATGCCGCACCCCGCGGCGGTGATGCGCCGGGGGGAGTAGCTTAGAATGGAGGCCCACGCGAAAGCGTGGGCCTTTTTTGTTTGGGACGCCCGACCTGCGGCGTCGCTGCCTGCCCGCCAACCGCGCTGTCATGAATACTCTGCCTTCCGCCCTGGCCATGCCCGCCATCTCGGCGCTGAACCACCTGCTTGAGCAGGAGCCGTGGGCCCGCAACCAGCTCACGCCGTTTGCCGGGCGCGTGATCCGCTTCGATGCGGCCGCCTTCGTGCTGTCGCTGAAGGTGACGGAGCACGGCTGCACCGAACCGGCGCCCGAGGCCGAGGCGCCCGCGGTGACGCTGCGCGTGCCGGTGCAGCAGTGGCCGCTGGTGGCCGCCGACGTGGCCGAAGGCGGCCAGGCCGCCGCCATGCGCCATGTCCGTATCGAGGGCGACGCCGAGCTGGCCAACACCGTCTCGACGCTGGCGCGCAACCTGCGCTGGGACGCCGCCGAAGACCTGTCGCGCGCGCTGCGCGGCATCCTGGGCGGGCCCGTCAGCGACAGCGTGGCGCAGCGCATGGTCGACGGCGCGCGCCAGGTGCATGAGCAGGCCACGCGCGTTGGCCGCGCCCTGGTCGACAACGTCACCGACTACCTGCTGGACGAGCATCCGACTCTGGTGCGCCACGCCGCGCTCGATGCCTTCGGCACCGACGTGGGCCGGCTGCGCGACAGCCTGGCCCGGCTCGAAAAACGATTGGAGCGGCTGGAGCGCGCCGGCCCGCGGCCGGCTTCCGGACAGTCGGGCCAGTCGGGCCAGTCCGGCAAGCTGCCGTCGCCGCACCGCTGAGCCGGCCGCGCCCCGATCCCATCCACCAACAACATGACTGCCTGCCCGGCCCTGTGAAGACTCCCGAATGACCCGCCTCCTGCGCCTTGGCAAGATTCTCTTCGTCATCCTCTATTACGGCCTGGACGAGCTGGTGCTCTCGGGCTTCAGCAGCCGCAGGATCCGCTTCCTGGTGCGCGTCATCACCATCGGGCGCAAGCTCGAGATGCCGCGCGGCGAGCGCCTGCGGCTGGCGCTGACGCGGCTGGGCCCGATCTTCGTCAAGTTCGGCCAGGTGCTGTCGACCCGGCGCGACCTGATGCCGGCGGACATTGCCGACGAACTGGCCAAGCTGCAGGACCAGGTGCCGCCGTTCGATTCGGTGGTGGCGGTGAAGATCATCGAGCGCGCGCTGGGGCGGCCGCTGGACCAGCTGTTCGAGACCTTCGAGCACCAGCCGGTGGCCAGCGCCTCGATTGCGCAGGTGCACTTCGCCACGCTCAAGGGTGGCCCCTGCCACGGCCGCGAGGTCGCGGTGAAGGTGCTGCGCCCGGGCATGCTGCCGGTGATCGACAGCGACCTGGCGCTGATGCGCGACATGGCGACCTGGATGGAACGCTTCTGGGCCGACGGCAAGCGCCTGAAGCCGCGCGAGGTGGTGGCCGAGTTCGACAAATACCTGCACGACGAGCTCGACCTGATGATCGAGGCGGCCAACGCCAGCCAGCTGCGCCGCAATTTTTCCGACTCCAGCCTGCTGCTGGTGCCCGAGGTGTTCTGGGACTGGTGCAGCAGCACCGTGTTCGTGATGGAGCGCATGCACGGCATCCCGATCTCGCGCACCGAGTCGCTCAAGGCCGCCGGCGTGGACATGCACCTGCTGGCGGAAGAGGGCGTCGAGATCTTCTTCACCCAGGTGTTCCGCGATGGTTTCTTCCATGCCGACATGCATCCGGGCAATATCCTGGTGTCGGTGCAGCCCGAGACCTTCGGCCGCTATATCGCGCTGGACTTCGGCATCGTCGGCGCGCTGTCCGAGTTCGACAAGAACTACCTGGTGCAGAACTTCATCGCCTTCTTCCGGCGCGACTACCACCGCGTGGCGCTGCTGCACGTGGAGTCCGGCTGGGTGCCGCCCGACACCCGCATCGAAGAGCTGGAAAGCGCGGTGCGCGCCTGCTGCGAGCCGTACTTCGACAAGCCGCTCAAGGAAATCTCGCTGGGCATGGTGCTGATGCGCCTGTTCCAGACCTCGCGCCGCTTCAATGTCGAGATCCAGCCGCAGCTGGTGCTGCTGCAGAAGACGCTGCTCAATATCGAAGGCCTGGGCCGCCAGCTCGACCCCGACCTGGACTTGTGGAAGACCGCCAAGCCTTTTCTGGAACGCTGGATGCACGAGCAGGTGGGCTGGAAGGGCGCCTGGGAGCGGGTCAAGGTGGAGGCGCCGCTGTGGGCCAAGATGCTGCCCGACTTCCCGCGCCTGGCGCACCAGTTCCTGGAGCGGCGCGCGCTGACCAGCAACGGCGAGCAGGACAAGCTGCTGGCGATGCTGGTGGTGGAGCAGCGCCGCACCAACCGGCTGCTCGGCACCGGGCTGCTGTTGCTGGGCGGCTTTGTCGCCGGCATCGTGCTGACGCATGTGCTGGGCTGGGCGGGCTACTGGTAGCGCACCCCTGGCTGATCCATATTAGAGATGACCATGAGCGACCCTGCCAAGCCCGCGCCGACCTTCGCCACCCGCAACGCCGCCGACCCGGCGTTCTGGGACGAGCGTTTCGAACAGGGCTTCACGCCCTGGGACCAGGGCGGCGTGCCCGAGGAATTCCGGCAGTTCATTGAAGGCCGCGCGCCATGTCCGACCCTGGTGCCAGGCTGTGGCAACGGCTGGGAGGCCGCGTGGCTGTTCGAGCGTGGCTGGCCGGTGACGGCAATCGACTTCTCGCCGCAGGCGGTGGCGTCGGCGCGGCGGACGCTGGGGCCGGCGGGGGTAGTGGTGCAGCAGGGCGATTTCTTTGCCTTCACGCCGCAGCCGGCGTGCGAGCTGATCTACGAACGGGCCTTCTTGTGCGCGTTGCCGCCGGCGATGCGGGCCGACTATGCCGCCCGGGTCGCGCAACTGCTGCCGCCGGGCGGCCTGCTGGCCGGCTACTTCTACCTCGGCGAAAACCGCGGCGGGCCGCCGTTCGCGATGCCGGCCGAGGCGCTGGACGCGCTGCTGGCACCGGCCTTCGAGCGACTGGAGGACCGGCCCTCGGCCGCGCCGCTGCCGGTGTTCCAGGGGCAGGAGCGCTGGCAGGTCTGGCGCCGCCGGTCCGGCTGAGGCAGCCGCCGGCCAGCCCTTGTGGCGCAGGCGATGCTCCGCGTGGCGCATTTGCGCCAGCGGGGAATTTTTTTCGCCCACGCTGGTCTGCGTCGCTATAATCCGCGTTTTGATTCGGCTACGACCGCAGCCCCGGCCGCGTTTTCCGCCCAGCGCGAGAACTCCAGGCAGCTCGATATGCGGCCCCGACCGATGAATTGGACTCCGGGCAGATGCGCGCAAGCAACGTGCACTCATGCGCCGCCCGGCATTCGGTTTTTCGCCACAAGGGCACTTCTGCATAGGGCAGCGGCATGCTGATCTGGTTCGTCATCATCTACTGGGTAATCTCGGTCGGCATCGGCCTGTGGGCGGCGCTGCGCGTACGCAACACCACCGATTTCGCCGTCGCCGGGCGCAGCCTGCCGTTCCATATCGTCACCGCCACCGTCTTTGCCACCTGGTTCGGCTCAGAGACGGTGCTGGGCATCCCCGCCGTATTTCTCAAGGAAGGCCTGTCGGGCGTGGTCTCCGACCCCTTCGGCTCGTCGCTGTGCCTGATCCTGGTGGGCCTGTTCTTCGCCCGGCCGCTGTACCGGATGAACCTGCTGACCATCGGCGACTACTACCACAACCGCTATGGCCGGCTGGCCGAGGTGCTGACCACGCTGTGCATCGTGGTGTCCTACCTGGGCTGGGTGGCGGCGCAGATCAAGGCGCTCGGGCTGGTGTTCTTTACCGTCTCGGACGGCGCGCTGTCGCAGGAGGCCGGCATGATGATCGGCGCGGCCAGCGTGCTGGTCTATACGCTGTTCGGCGGCATGTGGTCGGTGGCCATCACCGACTTCATCCAGATGATCATCATCGTGATCGGCATGCTCTATATCGGCTACGAGGTCAGCGGCCAGGCCGGCGGCGTCACGGCGGTGGTGTCGCACGCGGCCGCGGCCGGCAAGTTCGAGTTCCTGCCATCGCTGGATTTCATACAGATCATCGGCTTTGCGGCGGCGCTGTTCACCATGATGCTGGGCTCGATCCCGCAGCAGGACGTGTTCCAGCGCGTGACCTCGTCGCGCACCGAGCAGATCGCCGGGCGCGCCTCGGTGCTGGGCGGCGTGCTGTACTTCTGCTTCGCCTTCATCCCGATGTTCCTGGCGTATTCGGCCACAATGATCGACCCCGGCATGGTGGCCAAGTACATCGACACCGATTCGCAGCTGATCCTGCCGAAGCTGATCCTGCAGCACGCACCGATGTTCGCCCAGGTGATGTTCTTCGGCGCGCTGCTGTCGGCGATCAAGAGTTGCGCGTCGGCCACGCTGCTGGCGCCGTCGGTGACCTTTGCCGAGAACATCCTGCGCCCGTACTTCCGCCACCTCGACGACCGGCAGTTCCTGCGCGTGATGCAGACCGTGGTGCTGGTATTCACCGCGCTGGTGACGCTGTTCGCGCTCAACTCGCACCTGTCGATCTTCCATATGGTCGAAAATGCCTATAAGGTCACCCTGGTTTCGTCGTTCGTGCCATTGGCCTTCGGCATGTTCTGGAAGCACGCCACCCGCCAGGGCGGGCTGGCGGCGATCCTGCTGGGCCTGTCTTCGTGGCTGACCTGCGAGGTGGCCTTTGCCGATGCCGTGGTGCCGCCGCAAATGGTGGGCCTGCTGTTCTCGATCAGCGGCATGGTGATCGGTTCACTGCTGCCGCAGTGGATTGCAGATCACGCGCCGGTCAAGGAAGTGCATATCGCCTGACGGCCCGGGGTCTGCCACCCCCTCATTTCCGGCGATCAGGCGGCCCCGGAACGGTTTATAATTCAAGGCTTTGCATCGTCGCACGGGAATTTCCCGCGGCCGCCATGGCCCGCGCCGATGTCCGCCTTTGTACCAATTCCGAAGTTTTCTCGCGAAATAACACCATGCCGATCTATGCCTACCGTTGCGACGCCTGCGGCCACGGGCGCGATGTGCTGCAGAAAATGAGCGATGCCCCGCTGACGGACTGCCCGTCGTGCGGCACCGCCGGCGCGTTCAAGAAACAGCTGACCGCTGCTGGTTTCCAGCTCAAGGGCTCGGGCTGGTACGTGACCGACTTCCGCGGCGGCAGCGCCGGCGCGCCGGCAGCGACCGGCGCCGCGGGTGGCGCCACTGCAGCGGCGGCCAGCACCCCGGCGGCGGCTGAATCGCCGGCCAGTCCTGCCACGTCCGCTTCGGCCACGCCCGCGGCAGCTGGCGGCTGCGGCAGCGCCTGCGCCTGCCATTGAGCCGGACCCGCCCCGTGGTTGCCAAGAAGACTTCCGCCCTGAAAACCTGGTTCCTGACCGGGCTGCTGGTGCTGGTGCCGCTGGGCATCACGCTGTGGGTGCTCAGCCTGATCATCGGCACGATGGACCAGAGCCTGGCGCTGCTGCCCGAGGCCTGGCGCCCGGACCGGCTGATGTTCGGCAAGCGCGTGACCGGCCTGGGCGCCATCCTCACGCTGCTGGTGATCCTGCTGGTCGGCCTGCTGGCGCATAACTTCATCGGCCAGCGCCTGGTGCGCTGGTGGGAAGCGCTGCTGGGCCATATCCCGGTGGTGGGCCCGATCTACACCAGCGTCAAGCAGGTCTCGGACACGCTGCTGTCGTCCTCGGGCAATGCCTTCCGCAAGGCGCTGCTGGTGCAGTACCCGCGCGAGGGCTCGTGGACTATCGCCTTCCTGACCGGGCGCCCCGGCGGCGACGTGCAGAACCACCTGCAGGGCGAATACGTCAGCGTCTACGTGCCGACCACGCCGAATCCGACCTCGGGCTTCTTCCTGATGATGCCCAAGGCCGACACCATCGAACTCGACATGACCGTCGACGCCGCGCTCAAGTACATCGTCTCGATGGGCGTGGTGGCACCGGCGGAATTGCCGCGCAAGAACGGCAGCATGTCCCGGCCGGCAGCCCCGGCCAGTCCGGCCAATCCGGCCGGCAGGGCCAGCAGCGAGGAAACGGTCGAGACGACCGATCCTTAAGCATCCAATCTGATCACGGGCCGCCCGATGTGCTTCGGGCGGCCGCGTTTTACCGGGAATCTCCTTATGTCCTCCATGCGTACTCACTACTGCGGTCTGGTGACCGAACAATTCTCGGGCCAGGAAGTGGCCCTGACCGGCTGGGTCCAGCGCCGCCGCGACCATGGCGGCGTGATCTTCATCGACCTGCGCGACCGCGAAGGCCTGGTGCAGGTGGTGTGCGACCCGGACCGCCCCGAGATGTTCAAGGCTGCCGAAGAGATCCGCAATGAGTTCTGCATCCGCGTCACCGGTAAGGTCCGTCCGCGCCCGGCCGGCACCGAGAACGCCAACCTGACCTCGGGCAAGATCGAGGTGCTGTGCCATGAGCTGACCGTGCTGAACCCGTCGGTCACGCCCCCGTTCCAGCTCGACGACGACAACCTGTCGGAAACCACGCGCCTGACGCACCGCGTGCTGGACCTGCGCCGCCCGCAGATGCAGTACAACCTGCGCCTGCGCTACAAGGTGGCGATGGAAGTGCGCAAGTTCCTCGATGCGCAGGGCTTTATCGACATCGAGACCCCGATGCTGGGCAAGAGCACGCCCGAAGGCGCGCGCGACTACCTGGTGCCGTCGCGGGTCAACCCGGGCCACTTCTTCGCGCTGCCGCAGTCGCCGCAGATCTTCAAGCAGATGCTGATGGTCTCCGGCTTTGACCGCTACTACCAGATCACCAAGTGCTTCCGCGACGAAGACCTGCGCGCCGACCGCCAGCCGGAGTTCACGCAGATCGACTGCGAGACCTCGTTCCTGACCGAGCAGGAGATCCGCGACCTGTTCGAGGACATGATGCGCACGGTGTTCAAGAACGCCATCGACGTCGACCTGGACGCCAGGTTCCCGGTGATGGAGTTCCGCGAGGCCATGGCCCGCTTCGGCTCGGACAAGCCTGACCTGCGCGTCAAGCTGGAATTCACCGAGCTGACCGAGGTGATGAAGGATGTCGACTTCAAGGTGTTCTCAAGCCCCGCCAACAGCGACAACGGCCGCGTGGTCGGCCTGCGCGTGCCGGGCGGCGGTGCGATCTCGCGCGGCGAGATCGACGCCTACACCCAGTTCGTCGGCATCTACGGCGCCAAGGGCCTGGCCTGGATCAAGGTCAACGAAGTGGCCAAGGGCCGCGACGGTCTGCAATCGCCGATCGTCAAGAACCTGCACGACGCCGCCATTGCCGAGATCCTCAAGCGCACCGGCGCCCAGGACGGCGACATCATCTTCTTCGGCGCCGACAAGGCCAAGGTGGTCAACGACTCGATCGGCGCGCTGCGCCTGAAGATCGGCCACTCTGACTTCGGCAAGGCCAACGGCCTGTTCGAAGACACCTGGAAGCCGCTGTGGGTGGTCGACTTCCCGATGTTCGAGTACGACGAGGAAGACGCGCGCTGGGTGGCCATGCACCACCCGTTCACCAGCCCCAAGGACGAGCACCTGGAATACCTGGAGACCGACCCGGGCAAGTGCCTGGCCAAGGCCTACGACATGGTGCTGAACGGCTGGGAAATGGGCGGCGGCTCGGTGCGGATCTTCCGTTCGGACATCCAGAGCAAGGTGTTCCGCGCGCTCAACATCAATGACGACGAAGCCCGCGCCAAGTTCGGCTACCTGCTGGACGCGCTGCAGTACGGCGCGCCCCCGCACGGCGGCCTGGCCTTCGGCCTGGACCGCATCGTCACGATGATGGCCGGCGCCGACTCGATCCGCGACGTGATCGCCTTCCCGAAGACCCAGCGCGCCCAGGACCTGCTGACCCAGGCTCCGAGCTCGGTCGACGAGAAGCAACTGCGCGAACTGCACATCCGCCTGCGCGCCACGGAGCCCAAGCCGACGGCCTGAGTTGCCCGGAGCCCGCAAGGAAGCCGCGCGATTGCGCGGCTTTTTTGCTTTATGCGCAACGTCGGGTCGCCTGCGCTGTGAGGCGCGCGGCGCATTGGTTTCGATTTGTTACCGGTCGGAACGAAGGGCGCCGCGGCGGGGTCTGCTCTCTTTGACACGTAATTTGCCGAGCGGCCTCGCAATGAAGGCTTCCGGCACTCGGGAGGAAATTCGTGACCCTGGATATCGACCTGATCCGCCAGTTCCTGCTGGCCCATGACCAAACCATCCTGACCTGGCTGGTGGCCGGACTGGTGATGATGCTGCTGGCACGCTTCGAGCTGCGCCGCGCCGTGCGCCGCTCGGCGCAGGCCATGTCTGAATCGGTGGCCACCACGGTGGCCGCCTGCGTGCCCGACATCGCCCATGCGGTGCAGTCGGCCACGCCCGCCGCGGCGGCCGAGCCGGTGGAAATGCAGCGCGCCGAAGCGCTGCGCCGGCTGGCGCTGGATACCGTCGGCGTGGTCATGACGCGCGGGCGCTGGCTGGACGAGCTCGGCAACCTGCGCCTGGCTGATGACGCCTTGCTGGCCGGCCAGCGCGCCGACGGCGCCGACCCGCTGCTGGTGGTGGCGCCGCAGCCGGTGGTGCAGGCCTACCTGGATGCGCAGCGCGTGTTCGAGGACGAGGCCGCGCAGGTGCAGGCACTGCGCCGCGACGCCCAGCGCGTGCAGGAGGCGCTGCAGGCCCTGGACGCGGAGGTTGCCCATATCGAGCAGGAAACCGGCAGCATCGTGCTGCGTTTCGAGCAGGTCAACGCGCAGGCGGCGCAGGGCATGGACGGCGGCGATTACCAACGCTTCCTGATCCAGAAGTACAACTCGCTGGGACAGCGCGAGAAGGAAATCGCGCTGGAGCGCACGCGGCTGCAGGGCGAGGTCCGGCACCGCGCCGACGCCCTGGCCACGCACGCGCATGGCGCGTCCAAGCGCTACCGCCAGGCGCTGGCGCCGCTGATGGACCAGCTGCGTGCGGCCTGGGGCCACGGCGATTCGCCCCAGGTGTTCGACACCTGGCAGCGCACCGCCGCCGACGAGCCGTACCTGGCACCCCGTGCCACCTATGGCGCGCGCAGCGCCGCCTGAAGGCTGCCGCGGGCCGCCTCGGGCGTGCGCCGCCACGCTTTCGCGTGGCAACGTGGCGCGGCTGCGCTATCCTTGGGTTTGTCCTTTCGCCCAGACCCATGTCCTACAAGATCCCGGAATCCGTGCTGGTGGTGATTTTCACGCCAGATCTTCAAGTCTTGCTGCTGGAACGCGCCGATCGCCCGGGGTTCTGGCAGTCCGTGACCGGCAGCCTCGACACCCTGGACGAACCCCTGGCCCTGACCGCCGCGCGTGAAGTGGCCGAGGAAACCGGCATCATCGCCGGCGAGCACCAGCTGACCGACTGGGCCCACACCATCCAGTACGAGATCTACCCGCAGTGGCGCCACCGCTATGCCGAAGGCGTCACGCGCAATACCGAGCACTGGTTCGGGCTGCGTGTGCAGCAGGCGCTGCCGGTGACGCTGGCGCCACGCGAACATCTGCAATACCAGTGGCTACCGTGGGAGCAGGCCGCGCAGCAATGCTTTTCCAGCAGCAATGCCGAGGCCATCCGCCAGCTCGCCTGGCGCGCGGCCGGGGCTGGCGCTGGCGAGCGGCAGGCGGTGTACGGAGCGCAGCCATGAAGCTGCGCGTGGTCACCTACAACATCCACAAGGGAGTGACCGGCATCTCGCGGCGCCCGCGCATCCAGAACGTGCGCGCCGGCCTGCATGCGATGGATGCGGACATCGTCTTCCTGCAGGAAGTGCAGGACCGCAACGACCGGCTGGTGGCCGCGGCGCTGTTTGATCCGGAGCATACGCAGCTCAACTACCTGGCCACTGACGCCTATCCGCATTCGGTCTACGGCCGCAACGCGGTCTATGACTACGGCCATCACGGCAACGCGATCCTGTCGCGCCACCCGATCCTGATGTCCGAAAACCTCGATATTTCTGACCACCGTTTCGAGCAGCGCGGGCTGCTTCATGCGGTGGCGGATGTGCACGGGGTGGAAACCCACTTGATCTGCGTGCATTTCGGCCTGTTCGCGCGCAGCCGCGTACGCCAGGCCGAGGCCCTGGTGGAGCGTGTGCGCACCGTGGTGCCGGCCGGCATGCCGCTGGTGATCGCCGGCGACTTCAACGACTGGAACCACCGGCTCGATGCGCAGATCTGCAATACGCTGGGCGCGGTCGAGGCCTCGCACGCGCGCGGCGCGCGGCTGCATACCTTCCCCAGCCATATGCCGTGGTGGCAGCTCGACCGCATCTATGTGCGCGGCTATGAGATCGAGCGCGCGCATGCGCTGACCGGCCGCGACTGGGCGCAGCGCTCGGATCACGTGCCGCTGGTGGCGGAACTGGGGCATCCGCAGGGCGAGCTGGCCATGCCCGCGGAGCCCGCCGGCAAGGCCGCCTGAACTCAGCGCGCGCTGTCCGGATAGTCGCGGATGAAGGCGAACACCGCCTGCGGGTCGTTCAGGTCCAGCACCGGCAGCGCGGTCATGGCAGCGACCGCGGCAGGGTCGTCGCTTGCCACCGCCACCACGCCCGGCACCTCGTCCCACAGCGGCGTGCGCCCCAGTGCCGGGCGATATACCTCCAGCTTGGGAAAATCACTGCGCTTGTAGCCCTCCACCAGCACCAGTTCGGTGTCGGCCGGCAGCACGGCGAGCGCATCGTCCAGTTCGGGCGAGGGCACCGCTTCCGGGTAGTGGCGCATCAGCGTCAGGTGGCGCGCGCCGACCAGCACGACATTGGCGCAGCCGGCCTCGCGCATGCGCCAGGAGTCCTTGCCGGGCGTGTCGGGGTCAAAGCCGTGATGGGTATGCTTGACGCCGGCCACGCGCAGGCCGGCGGCGACGAAACAGGGGATGAGCTGGTCCAGCAGCGTGGTCTTGCCGCTGCCGGACGATCCGGTAATGCCGAATACCTTCACAATGGGTTCCGTGGGGGCGTCAGTCGTCGATTGCCCGTCGCTGGCTGCGCGGGCAAGCATCAGTCTCGACGATAGCAGAGATGCGCCTGCCAATGTGCGCGCGGCGCCTTGCGCCCGGCAATCTGTCCGATAATCACGGCATGTCACGGATCTCCCACTCCGCTCATGCCGACACCAGCGCGCACGACTCCGCCGCGGCCGGCGACCACGCGCCGCGCCGCCACATGCTGCGCTGGACCTGGCGCCGCGGCAAGCCCACCACCGGCAATGCGGTGCGGCTGCTGCACGGCGGCCAGGACTTCTTCCCCGCGCTGATCGCCGCCATCGACCAGGCCGCGTTCCAGGTGATGCTGGAAACCTACATCTATGCCGATGACGAAGTCGGCCGCGCGGTCAGCGACGCGCTGATCCGCGCCGCCGCGCGCGGCGTGACCGTGCGCGTGACCGTGGACGGATTCGGCGCCGGCGACATGCCCGCCGCGCTGGCCGCGCGGCTGCGCGCCGGCGGCGTGCAACTGCGCGTGTTCCGCATGCTGCGCGGCTTCCGGCTGGCGCGGCGCCACCTGCGCCGGCTGCACCGCAAGCTGGCGGTGATCGACCGGCGCGTGGCTTTCGTCGGCGGAATCAATATCATCGACGACCACAACCACGGCCCGTTCGAAGGCGCCAACCTGGGGCCGCGCTATGACTTCGCGGTGCAGGTCGGCGGCCCGCTGGTGGACGGCATCGCGCTGTCCGCCGAGCGGCTCTGGTGGCGCTTGTCGCTGCGCGATATGCACGGCACCGAACGCGCCGCCGCGGTGGCCGACTACCCGCTCGTCACCGACCTGCCGCCGCGCCCGGAAGCCGCGGGCGGCGTACGCGCCGCGCTGCTGCTGCGCGACAACCTGCGCAACCGCCGCACCATCGAGCGCGAATACCTGCGCGCGCTGGGCGCCGCGCGCCACGACGTGATCCTTGCCAACGCCTACTTCCTGCCTGGCCACAAGATGCGGCGCGCGCTGCTGGCGTGCCGCGCGCGCGGCGTGCGCGTGCGGCTGCTGCTGCAGGGGCGGGTCGAATACCGGCTGCAGCACTACGCCACCCATGCGCTGTATGCCTCGCTGCTGGAGGCCGGCGTCGAGATCTACGAGTATGCCGAGAGCTTCCTGCACGCCAAGGTGGGCGTGGTCGACGAGGCCTGGGCCACGGTCGGGTCGAGCAATATGGACCCGTTCAGCCTGCTGCTCGCGCGCGAAGCCAACGTCGCCGTTTATGATGCGGCCTTCGCTGCTGAACTGCGCACCGCGCTGGAATACGCCATTGCGCACCGCAGCGTGCGCGTGATGCCGGAGGTGCATGCGCGCCGCTCGCCGCTGCACCGGCTGGCCAACTGGGCGGCCTATATGCTGCTGCGCCTGGGTGTCGTCATTGCCGGTGTCGCGGGGCGCTACTGAACGATAAGCCGCGAGCGCGGTGTGCGTTTGCTGCCATGCGGCACGGCGCTCGCTGCAACCGGTCGCGGCGCAAGCCATGACCGACATGACGGGCATGCTGCATTGCAGTCCGTTTAGAAACAGCGGTCTAATTAAAAGCTTGATGGTCGGCTGCTGCGCCAGAATAATCTGAACGACCGTTCTTTTTTGGCTTAGACTGCGTGCATTCGCGGTATGCACCGGCAAATCCGCCGGTTCGGCCGCAAGCAAATAATGCAACGTCAGGGTCATACGCGGGGCCGCAGCAGGGCCCCGCAGAACGGAGAAAAAACATGCGACACCAGTCAGCCCGTCTCGAATCCGCCGCCGCCTCCCCCGCGCCAATGCGCAAGGGTGAAATGACGCGCGTGGCGATTCTGGATGCCGCACTGGAATTGTCGTCCCGCGACGGGCTCGAAGGTCTGACCATCGGGCTGCTCGCGGAACGCATGCAGATGAGCAAGAGCGGTGTCTTCGCGCATTTCGGTTCGCGCGAAGACCTGCAGGTGGAGGTGGTGCGGGAGTATCACCGCCGGTTCGAGCAGGAGGTGTTCTATCCCTCGCTGCAGGAGCCGCGCGGCCTGCCCCGGCTGTGGTCGATGGTGCGGCGCTGGATGGAGAAGCGCATCCAGGAAGTGACGACTGGATGCATCTACATCAGCGGCGCCGTGGAGTACGACGACCGTGCCGGCAGCCTGGTGCGTGACGAGCTGGTCAAGAGCGTCACCATCTGGCGGGCAGCGCTCACGCGCGCCATCAACCAGGCGCGGGAGGAAGGGCACCTGCGCGCGGACTGCGATCCGCGCCTGATGCTGTTCGAGATGTACAGCCTTGAACTAGGCTTGCATCATGACGCCCGTTTCCTGCGCCTGCCTGACAGTGCCGAGCTTGCCATGGTCGCGCTCAACAAGCTGATTCAGTCTTACCGTACCTGAGGTCGCCCCGGTCGGACCGTATCGCGCAAGCGGGACGGGCGGCGTGGCGGCATCGCACAACTCCAAGGAGTCTCAGATGGGCCAGTACACCGCACCGTTGCGCGACATGCAGTTCGTGCTCCATGAACTGCTCGGCGCCGAAGCCGAACTCAAGGCGATGCCGCCGCACGCGGACATCGACGCGGACACCATCAACCAGGTCATCGAGGAAGCCGGCAAGTTCTGCTCGGACGTGGTGTTCCCGCTCAACCAGGTGGGCGACCGCGAAGGCTGCACCTACGTCGGCGACGGCGTGGTCAAGGCCCCCACCGGCTTCAAGGAAGCCTACCAGCAGTACGTCGAGGCCGGCTGGCCGGCGCTGGCGTGCGATCCCGAATTCGGCGGCCAGGGCCTGCCGATCGTGATCAACAATGTGGTCTACGAGATGCTGAACTCGGCCGGCCAGGCCTGGACCATGTACCCGGGCCTGTCGCACGGCGCGTACGAGGCGCTGCACGCGCACGGCACGCCCGCACTGCAGCAGACCTACCTGCCCAAGCTGGTCTCCGGCGTGTGGACCGGCACCATGTGCCTGACCGAGCCGCACTGCGGCACCGACCTCGGCATCCTGCGTTCCAAGGCAGAGCCGCAGGCCGACGGGTCGTACCTGATCTCGGGCACCAAGATCTTCATCTCGGCCGGCGAGCACGACATGGCCGAGAACATCATCCACCTGGTGCTGGCACGCCTGCCGGACGCGCCGGGCGGCACCAAGGGCATCTCGCTGTTCGTGGTGCCCAAGTTCATCCCCGATGCCAACGGCAACCCGGGCGAGCGCAACGGCATCAAGTGCGGCTCGATCGAGCACAAGATGGGCATCCACGGCAACGCCACCTGCGTGATGAACCTGGACGGCGCGCGCGGCTGGATGGTGGGCGAGCCCAACAAGGGCCTGAACGCCATGTTCGTGATGATGAATGCCGCGCGCCTGGGCGTGGGCGCGCAGGGCCTGGGCCTGACCGAAGTGGCGTACCAGAACTCGCTGGCCTACGCCAAGGACCGCCTGCAGATGCGCGCGCTGACCGGCCCGAAGGCGCCGGACAAGCCCGCCGACCCGATCATCGTGCACCCGGACGTGCGCCGCATGCTGCTGACGCAGAAGGCCTACGCCGAAGGCGGCCGCGCCTTCAGCTACTGGACCGCGCTGCAGATCGACCGCGAGCTGTCGCACCCCGACGAAGCCGTGCGCAAGCAGGCCGGCGACCTGGTCGCGCTGCTCACGCCGGTGATCAAGGCCTTCCTGACCGACAACGCCTTCACGTCCACCAACGAGGGCATGCAGGTGTTCGGCGGCCACGGCTATATCGCCGAGTGGGGCATGGAGCAGTATGTGCGCGATGCGCGCATCAACATGATCTACGAAGGCACCAACACCATCCAGGCGCTGGACCTGCTGGGCCGCAAGATCCTGGGCGACATGGGCGCCAGGATGAAGGCCTTCGGCAAGATCGTGCAGGAATTCGTTGAAGCCGAAGGCACTAACGAAGCCATGCAGGAGTTCATCAACCCGCTCGCCGATATTGGCGACAAGGTGCAGAAGCTCACCATGGAAATCGGCATGAAGGCGATGGGCAATGCCGACGAGGTGGGCGCCGCCGCGGTGCCGTACCTGCGCGTGGTGGGCCACCTGGTGTTCTCGTACTTCTGGGCCCGCATGGCCAAGATCGCGCTGGAGAAGGAAGCGAGCGGCGACAAGTTCTACACCGCCAAGCTGGCCACGGCACGTTTCTACTTTGCCAGGCTGCTGCCGGAAACCGCCGCCGAGATCCGCAAGGCGCGCGCTGGTGCGGCAACGCTGATGGCGCTGGACGCAGACCTGTTCTGAGTCGACTCTACGCGTCGTTCCCGGCCGGGAACGACGGCTTCGCATCTGTCTAACGCTCACTAATCCAGGAGCGAGCATGTCCAATTTCATCGTCAAGAAAGTCGCCGTGCTGGGTGCCGGCGTCATGGGGGCGCAGATCGCCGCCCACCTGATCAATGCGCGCGTGCCCGTGGTGCTGTTCGACCTTCCCGCCAAGGAAGGCCCCAAGAACGGCATCGCGCTGCGCGCCATCGAGAACCTGAAGAAGCTCTCGCCCGCGCCGCTGGGCATCAAGGAAGAGGCCGGCCTGATCCAGGCGGCCAACTACGAGGACGACATCGCGCTGCTCAAGGAATGCGACCTGGTGATCGAGGCGATCGCCGAGCGCATGGACTGGAAGCACGACCTGTACAAGAAGGTCGCGCCGCACCTGGCCTCGCACGCGATCTTCGCGACCAACACCTCGGGCCTGTCGATCACAGCGCTGTCCGACGGGTTTGATGCGGACCTGAAGTCGCGCTTCTGCGGCGTGCACTTCTTCAACCCGCCGCGCTACATGCACCTGGTCGAGCTGATCCCGACCGCGACCACGCAGCCGCAGATCCTCGACCAGCTTGAAGCATTCCTGACCACCACGCTCGGCAAGGGCGTGGTGCGCGCCAAGGACACGCCCAACTTCATCGCCAACCGCGTCGGCATCTTCTCGATCCTGGCCGTGTTTGCCGAAGCCGAGAAGTTCGGCATCCCGTTCGACGTGGTCGATGACCTGACCGGCTCCAAGCTGGGCCGCGCCAAGTCCGCCACCTTCCGCACCGCGGACGTGGTCGGCCTGGACACCATGGCGCACGTGATCAAGACCATGCAGGACACCCTGCACGACGACCCGTTCGCGCCGGTGTACAAGACCCCGGCCGTACTCAAGGGCCTGGTCGACGCGGGCGCGCTGGGCCAGAAGACCGGTGCCGGCTTCTACAAGAAGGAAGGCAAGGCCATCAAGGTGCTCGACGCCAAGACCGGCCAGTACGTCGATGCCGGCAAGAAGGCCGACGAGATCGTGGTGCGCATGCTGAAGAAGGATGCGGCCGAGCGCATCAAGCTGCTGCGCGAGTCGACCAACCCGCAGGCGCAGTTCCTGTGGGCGGTGTTCCGCGACGTGTTCCACTACATCGCCGTGTACCTGGAGCAGGTCGCGGGCTCCGCCGCCGACATCGACCTGGCGATCCGCTGGGGCTTCGGCTGGAACTCGGGTCCGTTCGAAGACTGGCAGTCGGCCGGCTGGAAGCAGGTGGCCGAGTGGGTCAAGGAAGACGTGGAAGCCGGCAAGGCGCTGTCGGCTGCGCCGCTGCCGGCATGGGTATTCGAGGGCCCGGTGGCAGAGAACCAGGGCGTGCACGCCGCTGCCGGTTCGTGGTCGCCGGCGACGCAGTCCTTCGTCGCGCGCAGCAAGCTGCCGGTGTACCAGCGCCAGGCATTCCGTGCCGCGATCAAGGGCACTGCCGCGGCCGATCCGCGCAAGGCCGGCCGCACTGTCGAAGAGAACGACGCCGTGCGCATCTGGGTGAGCGAAGGCCAGGACGACGTGCTGGTGGTCTCGTTCAAGAGCAAGATGAACACCATCGGGCCGGACGTGATCGACGGCCTGACCCGCGCCATCGACCTGGCCGAAACCGGCTACAAGGGGCTGGTGGTGTGGCAGCCGACTTCGCTGCAGCTGGGCGCACCGGGTGGCCCGTTCTCCGCCGGCGCCAACCTGGAAGCGGCCATGCCCGCCTTCATGATGGGCGGCGCCAAGGGCATCGAACCGTTCGTGAAGAAGTTCCAGGACGGCATGATGCGCGTGAAGTACGCCTCGGTGCCGGTGGTATCCGCGGCGTCCGGCATTGCGCTGGGCGGCGGCTGCGAGCTGATGCTGCATTCGGCTTCGCGCGTGGCCGCGCTGGAGACGTATATCGGCCTGGTCGAAGTGGGCGTGGGCCTGGTGCCGGCCGGCGGCGGCCTGAAGGAAGCCGCGCTGGCGGCCGCGCGCGCGGCGCAGGCCGCGGGCAGCACCAACATCCTGCAGTTCCTGACCAGCCGCTTCCAGAGCGCGGCCATGGCCAAGGTCTCGGCCTCGGCGCTGGAAGCGCGCCAGATGGGCTACCTGCAGCCGTCCGACAAGATCGTCTTCAACGTGCACGAGCTGCTGTACGTGGCGCAGAACGAAGTGCGCGCGCTGGCCAGCGCCGGCTACCGCGCGCCGCTGCCGACGCTGGTCCCGGTGGCCGGCCGCTCGGGCATTGCCACCATCAAGGCATCGCTGGTCAATATGCGCGACGGCGGCTTTATTTCGGCGCACGACTTCCTGATCGCCAGCCGCATCGCCGAAGCGGTGTGCGGCGGCGACGTCGAGGCCGGCTCGCTGGTGAGCGAGGACTGGCTGCTGGCGCTGGAGCGCAAGGCCTTTGTCGACCTGCTCGGCACCGGCAAGACGCAGGAGCGCATCATGGGCATGCTGCAGACCGGCAAGCCGGTGCGTAACTAACAGGGCAAGCGAGGAACCGACATCATGAAACAACTGCAAGACGCATATATCGTTGCGGCCACCCGCTCGCCGATCGGCAAGGCCCCGAAGGGCGCGTTCAAGAACACGCGCCCGGACGACCTGCTGGCAACCATCCTGAAGGCTGCCGTGGCACAGGTGCCGGACCTGGACCCGAAACTGATCGAAGACGCCATCGTCGGCTGCGCGATTCCTGAAGCGCAGCAGGGCCTGAACGTGGCCCGCATCGGCGCGCTGCTGTCGGGCCTGCCCAATACCGTGGGCGGCATCACCGTCAACCGCTTCTGCGCCTCGGGCGTGAGCGCGGTGGCGATGGCGGCCGACCGCATCCGCGTGGGCGAGTCCGACGTGATGATCGCCGCCGGCGTGGAATCGATGAGCATGGTGCCGATGATGGGCAACTCGCCGTCGATGTCGCCGGAGATCTTCACCCGCGACGAGAACGTGGGCATCGCCTACGGCATGGGCCTGACCGCCGAGAAGGTGGCGCAGCAATGGCAGGTCAGCCGCGAGGACCAGGATGCGTTCTCGCTGGCCTCGCACCAGAAGGCCATCGCGGCGCAGCAGGCCGGCGAGTTCAAGGACGAGATCACGCCGATCGAGATCGTCGAGCGCTTCCCCGACCTCGCCAGCGGCCAGGTGAACGTGAAGTCGCGCACGATCTCGCTGGACGAAGGCCCGCGCCCGGAGACCTCGCTGGAAGGCCTGGGCAAGCTGCGCCCGGTGTTTGCCAACAAGGGCAGCGTCACCGCCGGCAACAGCTCGCAGACCTCTGACGGCGCCGGCGCGCTGATCCTGGTCTCGGAAAAGATCCTCAAGCAGTTCAACCTGGTGCCGCTGGCGCGCTTCGTCTCGTTCGCGGTGCGCGGCGTGCCGCCCGAGATCATGGGCATCGGCCCCAAGGAAGCGATTCCGGCGGCGCTGAAGGCCGCGGGCCTGACCCAGGACCAGCTCGACTGGATCGAACTGAACGAGGCCTTTGCCGCGCAGTCGCTGGCGGTGATGCGCGATCTGCAACTGGATCCGGCCAAGGTCAACCGCATGGGCGGCGCGATTGCGCTGGGCCACCCGCTCGGTGCCACCGGTGCGATCCGTTCGGCCACGGTGGTGCACGCGCTGCGCCGCCATAACCTGAAGTACGGCATGGTGACCATGTGCGTTGGCACGGGCATGGGCGCCGCAGGTATTTTCGAGCGCGTCTAAAACGCGCCTGCGGGACGGCTCCTCGGGGCTGTCCCGCCCTTCTGTCAGGTGAAGAAAGCAGTACCGGGGCTGCCGCCCGCCATGCGGGTCACCAGGTAGGGGAGACAATAATATGCAGGAGACAGCCATCCTGGCCGATGCCGCGTGCGATCTGCCGCGCGACATCATGGCCCAGCTGAAGGTCCACACCATTCCGTTCCGCATCCGCGCGGGCGAACATTTTGTCGCCGATACGCGCGATGAAGACGCGCTGCCCACGCTCTACCAGCAATACCTGGTTGGCCGCCAGGACCACTACGCCGAATCGATCCCGCTGCTCGAGCGCGAGCTGGAAGAACACCTGCTGCGCAACGTGGTGGCCCATTGCGACCGCGCCATCCTGTTCACCATCGCCAGTTCGCGCAGCAAGCTGTATGCGCATGCCACCGGCGCGGTGATCGGCACCGTGGCGCGCAGCGTGCGCCTGCGCAAGGAAGCCGGGCGCACCGGCCTGTTCGACCTGACCGTGGTCGACACCGGCGCGATCGGGCCGGGCCAGGCACTGATCGTGCGCGAAGCCGCGCGCATGGCCGCCGCAGGCGCCAGCCCGCAAGCGGTGCGGGAAGCGGTCGAGACGCGCCTGCGCGATGCCGCCCATATGTTCCTGGTGCCCGACGAGCTGCTCTACATGTACACGCGCGCGCGCCAGAAGGGCGAGGGCAGCATCACCTGGGGCCGCTATGTGATGGGCAGCGCCTTCAATATCCGCCCGGTGGTGCGCATGCACCGCGGGCACACCGAGGCCATCGCCAGGGCACGCGGCTCCGAGGAGGGTGCGCGCCGCGTGCTGCAGCATGCCGAGCAGTGCATCCGCGGCGGCGACCTGATGGTGCCGGCGATCTCGGTCTGCTATGCCGGCCCGCTCGATGACGTGCGCGCGATGCCAGCCTTCCAGTCGCTGGAGCGCACCGCGCGCGGCCAGGGCGTGGCACTGATGCTGGCGCCGATGAGCCTGACGGTGGCGCTGAATGTCGGCGCGCGCGCGTTCGGGCTGAGCTATCTTTCCGAATCGCCGCCGCCTTTTGAATAACCCCAGCAATGCATCCACAGACGAGGACACCATGAGCATCCGCACCGGCATCGAGCAGGGCATCCTGACCATCGAGTTCGACCGCATCGACAAGAAGAACGCCATCACCGCGGCGATGTACCAGGCCATGGCCGACGCGCTGCGCGCGGCCGAAACCGACCGCAGCGTGCGCGCCATCCTGCTGCGCGGCAAGCCGGAGATCTTTACCGCCGGCAACGACCTGGAAGACTTCATGCAGCGCCCGCCTGCCGGGGGTGAAGGCACTGAGCAGGCGCCGGTGTTCCAGTTCCTCTACCAGATCAGCCACGCCACCAAGCCGATCGTGGCAGCCGTCAGCGGTGCCGCGGTCGGGGTGGGCACCACCATGCTGCTGCATTGCGATCTGGTTTACGCGTCCGATACGGCCAAGCTGTCGCTGCCGTTCGTGCAGCTGGGCCTGTGTCCTGAAGCGGCCTCGAGCCTGCTGCTGCCGCGGCTGGTCGGCTACCAGCGCGCGGCCGAGAAGCTGCTGCTGGGCGAAGCCTTCAGCGCGCAGGAGGCGCTGGAGATCGGGCTGGTGACGCGGGTGCTGCCGGTGGCCGAGCTGCACGACTTTGCGCTGCAGCAGGCGCGCAAGCTGGTAGCCCTGCCGGCGTCGTCGCTGCGCGAGAGCAAGCGGCTGATGAAGGCGGGCGATATGACGGCAGTGGAAAAGCAGATGGCCGACGAGGGCGCGGTGTTCCGGAAGATGCTGGTGGCGCCGGAGGCGAAAGAGGCGTTTGCTGCCTTCTTCCAGAAGCGCAAGCCGGATTTTACGAAGTTCGAGTAAACCTGTCCGATTCGCCCCTCGGTAATGCAATGCCGGGGGGCCCTTTCCTGGCGACTCCACGCTCCTGTATCTCTGGATGGCTGAACCGGTGGGACTAGTCGCCTAATCGACAAAGAAGTATCAGGTTTCGCTGATTGATTCCTTATGGAAGCTCTGGCGCAATGGCGTGCGGTGAAAACCTATCTCATGTTCTCTTGTTAGGCATGCTCGGACCCCTCGCACTGCTTTGCCAGGGCTTCGTCGCCCCAATAGACCGAGTACTCGTCGGCGTTCTCCGTATATACGCGAGGCAGCTTTCCGCTTTCGTCCAGGCGCCCGGCGAACGGAAGACAGGCGGCGGACTGCAACCGCACGCGCAGATGTCACCGCTCAAGGCTTCTTCCTTGCCCTCATCCGTGCTGGGCCAGCGTGGGCCGACGCAGACAATGACTCCCGTTCGCTTGCAGACTGGGCAGTACACCGGATCGCCTTCACGCGCTGTCGGGTTGCCTTCGTAGCTGGTTGGTGGCAGCCTCGGATCCAATCGCGTTAGGACAAATTCGACCCCGGATTCCATCAAGGAGGTATCACTAAAGGCTGTTACATTCGCTGAGCTGTGGACGGCCTATCCGCAAGGCGCACCGTACGTCGATCCAAAGACAGGAGACATACCGCCAGGTTTCGAGAACCAGTGCGCGATTCGCATGAGCGTGACCCTGCACCGGGTCGGCATCGAGATGAAGTCCTTTCGCGGCAAGGGCCAGATTCGCTTGGACGGCAAGCGCACGGCAGTCCTGGCGTCCGAGATGGCGGATTGGCTGCGGCTGAAGCCGCTGGCGGGCATCGGCGCGCCGGAAAACGTCACGGGGGCCGATTGGCAGAAGAAGATCAAGGGGCGCACAGGAATCGTTGCCTTCAAGAGCTACTGGAGGCGGGACGGTGAATCGGCTGGCAATGCGACAGGCGGTCACGTTGACCTGTGGAACGGATCGAGGCTGACCATCAGCAGTGCGCCCGGTGCTATTGCAACAATTGGTCGCAGCTTGGGCTGGGACGCATTGTTTCCCGGCACCCACTACGGGTGGTCGGATCTCGGGCGGTCAACGGAGATACTTTTCTGGGAAATCAAGTGAACAAGCGGCGCATTGCCATCACAGCAGCATTCGTCGGCACTGGTCTGGCCAGTGTTCTCACATGGTCCCGTGTCGATGTTTACCTCTGCGACATGTTCCCGAGCCTGTGCATGCCGCGGCCTGGGACTTGCGTTGGAATCGATATATGCCCTTCTGATATCCGGATGCTACTGGGTTTGATCTTGCTGATACCTGTGCCACCAGCCTTGTTTGGTGTCCTGGGGTTCCTGCTTTGCGCGCGTGTCGATAGAGTCACCGTGCTGGCTGCCGCGCTGGCGGGGGCGGTCCTCGCACATTGGGCGGTTGTGTTCACTGTAACCAGGATCATTGCGCTGTAGTGCCAAGGGGGCGGCGCAAATGGACAGGACATTGGAAGGAATGTATTGACCTGCCGCTCCTCAAGCCGACGGCAGCATCCGCGGCTGCCGCGATTCATCCGTCGCCACATACGTCAGCGTGGCCTCCGTCACCTTGACGATCTCATTGCTGTGGCGCATCCGTTGCGCGTAGACCTCGACCGACACCGTGATCGAGGTACGGCCGGTCTTGACGATGTCCGCATAAAAGCTGACCAGGTCGCCAACGAACACCGGATGCTTGAACAGGAAGGAGTTGACCGCGACCGTGGCCACGCGGCCCTGGGCGCGTTCCACCGCCGGGATCGAGCCGGCGATATCCACCTGCGCCATGATCCAGCCGCCGAACACGTCGCCGTGCACATTGGCGTCGGCGGGCATGGGCACCACGCGCAGAGCGGGATTCTTGCCGGCGGGCAGGGCGGGGACGGTGTGGGGAGCGTTCATGACGGTGTGTGGTGGACTGCGGAAGGAGGCGGAGCGCGGCGAAAGACCCTTCGCCTGCCACGTAATGCGAACTCTGCGACAATCGCGCATTGGCTCGAATTCTAACGTATGCGCCGCTATTCCACGACCGCTGAGCCGGCCCCCGCTCCTGCTTCAAACACGCTCTTTCCCGGTCAGCGCGCGCCCCGCAGCGACTGGCAGACGGTGCGCAACCTGCTGCCCTATGTCTGGCACTACAAGTGGCGCGTGATGCTGGCGCTGGCGTGCCTGGTGTCGGCCAAGGTGGCCAACCTGGGCGTGCCGGTGCTGATGAAGCAGTTGATCGACAGCATGAACCTGCAACCGGGCGATCCGCGCGCGCTGCTGGCGGTACCGGTGGGGCTGATTGTTGCCTACGGGCTGCTGCGGCTGTCGGCGACGCTGTTCACCGAGTTGCGGGAGATGCTCTTTTCCAAGGTCACGCAGAGCGCGGTGCGCGAGATCGCGCTGCAGGTGTTCCGGCACCTGCACGCGCTGTCGCTGCGTTTCCACCTGGACCGGCAGACCGGCGGCATGAGCCGCGACATCGAGCGCGGCACGCGCGGCATCCAGTCGCTGATCTCGTATTCGCTGTACAGCATCCTGCCCACGCTGGTCGAGATGGGCCTGGTGATCGGCTTCTTTATCCTGCACTACGACATCTGGTTCGCGGCCATCACCGGCTGCGCGCTGGTGGGGTATATCGTCTTCACCATCGTGGTGACGGAATGGCGCACGCATTTCCGCCGCCGCATGAACGAGCTCGATTCGCGCGCCAACCAGAAGGCGATCGATTCGCTGCTCAACTTCGAGACCGTCAAATACTTCGGCAATGAAGAGTACGAGGCGCAGCGCTACGACGAGAACCTGCGCAAGTACCGCACCGCCGCAATCCGCTCGCAGAACTCGCTGTCGTTCCTGAACTTCGGCCAGCAGACCATCATCGCGCTGGGGCTGATCCTGATCCTGTGGCGCGCCACCGTGGGCGTGGTCGACGGCAAGCTCACGCTGGGCGACCTGGTGCTGGTCAACACGCTGATGATCCAGCTCTATATCCCGCTGAACTTCCTCGGCGTGATCTACCGCGAGATCAAGCAGGCCACCACCGACATGGACCGCATGTTCGTGCTGCTGGGCACCAACCAGGAGGTGGCCGACGCGCCCGGCGCGCAGCCGCTGCAGGTCAGCGGCGCGCAGGTGCGCTTCAGCGACGTGCGCTTCAGCTATGAGCCGGACCGGCTGATCCTGGATGGCGTGGATTTCACCATTGCGGCGGGCACCACCACCGCCGTGGTCGGTCACAGCGGCTCGGGCAAGTCGACGCTGGCGCGGCTGTTGTTCCGCTTCTACGACGTCAACGGCGGCGCCATCGAGATCGACGGCCAGGACATCCGCGCGATCACGCAGGACAGCCTGCGCCGCGCCATCGGCATCGTGCCGCAGGACACGGTGCTGTTCAACGACAGCATCTTCTACAACATCGCCTACGGCCGGCCAGACGCCGGCCGCGACGAGGTCATCGCCGCCGCGCGCGCCGCACAGATCGACAGCTTCATCCGCGAGCTGCCGCAAGGCTACGACACCCCGGTGGGCGAGCGTGGCCTGAAGCTGTCCGGCGGCGAGAAGCAGCGCGTGGCGATCGCGCGCACGCTGCTGAAGAACCCGCCGGTGCTGGTCTTCGACGAAGCCACCTCGGCGCTGGATTCACGCACCGAGCAGGCGATCCAGGCCGAGCTGATGCGGCTGGCGCAGAACCGCACCACGCTGCTGATCGCGCACCGGCTGTCCACCGTCGTGCATGCCGACCAGATCCTGGTGATGGACCACGGCCGCGTCGTCGAGCGCGGCACCCATGCCGAGCTGATGCGCGCGCGTGGCCGCTACGCCGAGATGTGGGACATCCAGGCGCGCGCCGCCGCCAAGGGCGGCGAAGCCGTGGGCGCGGATGCACTGGCACTCGACGTGGGCGACGCCACGCAGGACGCCTGACGGGGCTGCATTCTCCTGCATCCGCGTGCACCAAGGGGTGGCGGGCATTGTCGACAATCATTGCCGACGATGGCGCTGCGGCAATCGCCTCGCACGTTTTTGGTTCGGCAATCGCTTGCGGGCCCGCCCTGAAACGGGGCTGAAAAACCTGGCACGTCCCTTGCGGACGAATCCCTCCGAGATCACGATCAACGGAGAGATTCCATGCCTCATTTCCACGCTGCGCTAGCGTCCGCCGGCGTTTGCGCTGCTGCCGCCGAGAACCATGAACATACCGGCACGCGCGCGTCCCGCACTACGGCACGGCGCCGCCTGCTGAAGCTCGGCGTGATGATCGGCACCAGCCTGGTGCTGTCGACACAATTCGCCGGCGCGGCCCACGCGCAGGCTGCACCAACCAAGCTCCGCTTCCAGCTCGACTGGCGCTTCGAAGGGCCGGCGGCGCTGTTCCTGCTGGGCGAGCAGAAGGGCTACTACAAGGCCGAGAAGCTCGACGTCTCGATCGACGCCGGCAACGGCTCGGGCAACGTGGTCAACCGCGTGGCCTCGGGCACGTACGACATGGGCTTCGCCGATATGTCGTCGGTGATGGAGTTCTACGGCAACAACCCCGACGCGAAGAACAAGCCGGTGGCCGTGATGATGGTCTACAACAACACGCCCGCCGCCGTTCTCGCGCTGAAGAAGTCCGGCATCCGCGCGCCGAAGGACCTCGCCGGCAAGCGCATGGGCGCGCCGGTGTTCGACGCCGGCCGCCGCGCCTTCCCGATCTTCGCCAAGGCCAACGGCCTGCAGGCGTCCTCGTTCAACTGGCAGGCGATGGACCCGACGCTGCGCGAGACCATGCTCACGCGCGGCGACCTCGATGCCATCACCGGGTTCTCGTTCACATCGATCCTGAACCTGAACGCGCGCGGCGTGAAGGATGAAGACATCGTGGTGCTGCCGTACCCGCAGTTCGGCGTGAAGCTGTATGGCAACGCGGTGATCGCCTCCGAGGAATTCATGAAGAAGAACCCGGAGGCAGTGAAGGCCTTCCTGCGCGCCTTCAGCAAGTCGGCGCGCGACGTGATCGCGCGGCCGGAAGAGGGCATCAAGGCGGTCAAGGCGCGCGACGGCATCATCGATGAGAAGCTGGAAGTGCGCCGGCTCAAGCTGGCGCTGGACAGCGTGGTCAAGTCGCCGGATGCGAAGGCCGAGGGCTTCGGGCGCATCAGCAAGCCGCGCCTGTCGCTGATGGCCTCGCAGGTGGCTGATGCCTTCGGCACCAAGGGCCGCATCAACCCCGATGCGCTGTGGACCGATGCGTTCCTGCCCAGCGCGGCCGAACTGGATGTGCTGCGATGATGACACGCCAGGCTGCCTTCATGCCCGCCTCTGGCGGGAGCGCCGCGCCCGCGGCCGTGGAACCCTTTGTCGATTTCAACCGGGTCTGGCTGGCCTATAACGACGAGCTCGCGCACAAGGGCGAGTTCGCGGTCGAGGACATCTCGCTGCAGGTGGCGCCGGGCGAGTTCATCGCCATCGTCGGCCCGTCCGGCTGCGGCAAGTCCACCTTCATGAAGCTGGCGACCGGGCTCAAGCCGGCCACGCGCGGCGTCGTGAAGATTGCCGGCCAGAAGGTGACCGGCCCGCTCAAGCAGGTCGGCATGGCCTTCCAGGCGCCCACGCTGCTGCCGTGGCGCACCACGCTGGACAACGTAATGCTGCCGCTGGAGATCGTCGAACCATATCGCTCCACCCTGCGCGCACGTCGCGACGAGTACGTCGAGCGCGCACGCAAGCTGCTGCATACGGTGGGACTGGCCGGCTACGAGGACAAGTACCCGTGGCAGCTGTCCGGCGGCATGCAGCAGCGCGCCTCGATCTGCCGCGCGCTGGTCCACCAGCCGCGCATGCTGCTGCTGGACGAGCCCTTCGGCGCGCTCGACGCCTTTACGCGCGAGGAGCTCTGGTGCGTGCTGCGCGACCTGTGGCAGGCGCAGCGCTTCAACGTGATCCTGGTCACGCACGACCTGCGCGAGGCCGTGTTCCTGGCCGACACCGTCTACGTGATGAGCCAGCGCCCGGGCCGCATCCTGATGCGCAAGGAGATCGACCTGCCGCGCCCGCGCGACCTGGAACTGACCTATACCGAGCCCTTTGCCGACCTGGTGCACGTGCTGCGCGAGAAGATCGGCCATGTGCGCCAACACTGAGGCAAAGCTACCATGATGACTCTCACTTCCGCGCAGGAGCGCCGCGTGCAGCGCGTGGCGCCCTGGCTGCTGCTGGCCGCGGTGCTGCTGCTGTGGCAGGGCGCGTGCATGGCCTTCGGCGTGTCCGACTTTATCCTGCCGACACCATCGGCGATCGTGGCCTCGCTGGTGGAATATGCCGACGTAATCGCCGGCCATGCGTGGCGCACCTTCTGGACCACCATGGTGGGCTTCGGCGTAGCCATCGCCGTGGGCGTGCTGCTGGGGCTGGCAATGGGCTCGTCGCGGCTGCTCTATGCCGCCAGCTATCCGCTGATGACGGCCTTCAACGCGCTGCCCAAGGCCGCCTTCGTGCCGATCCTGGTGGTGTGGTTTGGCCTGGGCGCGGGTCCGGCCATCCTGACCGCGTTCCTGATCTCGTTCTTCCCGATCATGGTCAATATCGCCACCGGCCTGGCCACGCTGGAGCCGGAGCTGGAGGACGTGCTGCGCGTGCTCGGCGCCAAACGGCGCGACGTGTTGTTCAAGGTCGGTCTGCCGCGCGCCATGCCGTATTTCTTCGCATCGCTGAAGGTGGCGATCACGCTGGCCTTTGTCGGCACCACGGTGTCGGAGATGAACGCCGCCAACGAAGGCATCGGTTACTTGCTGGTGTCGGCCGGCTCGGCCATGAAGATGCCGCTGGCCTTTGCCGGGCTGGTGGTGATCGCGGTGATGGCGATGGCGATGTACGAGCTGTTTGCGGTGGTCGAGAAGCGCATGACCGGCTGGGCCCACCGAGGCTAGCCATGCTTCAGCTGCCGGCCTGCGTCAACTGGTAGCTCGTGCAATAGCTGAAGCGGCTGGCCGGATGGACACCGGTGGTCACGACAATGGCCTGTTCACGCAGGAAATAAGTCCGGGTGATGCGCAGCCCGGCCGATTTGTCGGGGACCTGCAAGGCCTTTGCCTGAGCGCCTTCGATCAGCCAGCCTTCCACTTTCTGCTCGACGCGGGTGATCTTGATCCCGTACTGCTTCTCGACCATCGTGTACACCGGCACGTCCAGGGTCTCGCCGAGCTGGGACAGGGCACCATATGTGCCGTCGACGTAGATGTCGACCAGCGCAATCGGCTCGAGGGCGGGCGGGCAGCCATAGCGCGTGCCGGCAATGTGGAGCCACGCGGCGCCGGGCGCGCAGCGCAGCAGTGCCGCCAGGGCTTCATCAGCCTGGATGGTGCTGCTTCCTGAGGTGCGCAGCGTCGTGCCCTTGGCGTAGCTGACCAGGTCGGCCGGAGAGTCCATGACTTGCATGAAGCGGCTCTGCGGCCGGTCCGCGATCACGCGCGTGCCCACGCCTGCTTGCCGGGTCACCATGCCGAGGCTGGTCAGCTTCTGCACGGCCTGACGCACCGCGTACCGGCTCAGATTCCACCTTTCGCACAATTCGGCCTCGGTCGGCAGCAGTTCGCCGACCGGTGGGCGGCCGCCGATGATTTCCTGCATCAATGTGCGTGCCAGGTCCAGGTGGCGCGGAGTGTTGGCGGCCAGCGCGGCCGCGTAGGCGTCGGTGTCGTCTTGCATGCTTTCAAGCGCTTTCAGAGTCGCTTCATGGTCGCGGGGCAGAGGGAACAGGCTGCCTCCAGCCTTTTGCCAATGCTAGCACGGGCGGCAGGGTTTTTCCTAATATTCGAATGTTCGAACAAACTTCTATAGTTCGAGCCATCGAAGGGCGGCGAGCCGTTTTTCGCCTCGATGCCGTCCTTGTTTCCTGGAGATTCCCAAGCATGTATCCCATCGACTTCCTGTGGCGCGCCGCCCACCGGTATCCCGGCCGGGTGGCCATCATCGGCCCCGCCGGCGAGCTGTCGTTCCGGGCGCTGGCAGACATGGTGCTGCAGCGAGCCGCCGCACTCACCGCGATCGACCCTGCGCCGCGCAGCCGGGTCTGCGTCGGGGCCGCGAACACGGTTGACCACCTGGTGGCGATCCTGGCAATCCTGGCCGCCGGCAAGGTGTGGATACCGCTGAACCCGCGCAACGGCGACCCCGAGCTGCACCGCATCGTTGATTTCGTCGAGCCGTCGCTGGTGCTGGCCGATGCCGAGATGGCGGCGCGGCTGGTGGGTATCACCGTGCCAGTGCGTCCGCTGGCAGACCTCGCTTGCCATGCGGGTGACGTCAACACGGTCATGATGGGACCCCACGGGCGCGGTGGTGTCCCCCTCGACGCCGCGCAGGCGATCAAGTTCACCGGCGGCTCGACGGGGTTCCCCAAGGGCGTGATCCAGCCGCTGCGCGCCTGGAACGCGAACATCGCCACCCAGATCCATGAACTGGGCCTGACGCCGGATGACCGCTACCTGGTGGCCGCGCCGATCACGCACGGCACCTCGACCTACATGCTGCCGTTGCTGGGCGCTGGCGGCGCATTGATCTTTCCGGCGCACAACAAGGCGGCGGCATTGCTTGATGCGGCGCAGGCCCATGGCGCGACGCTGTTCTTCGCGCCCCCGACGCTGATTCTGTCGCTGGTGGAAGAGCAGCGCCGCGCGCCCCGTGGGCTGCGTTCACTGCGCTACCTGGTCTACGGCGGCGCGCCGATGCGCCCGGAACAGATCCGCGATGCCCAGGCGGTGTTCGGTCCGATTCTCTGCACGTCCTTCGGCCAGACCGAGGCGCCGCAGATCATCACCTTCCTGCCGCCGGGCGACATGACGGGCACCAACCTGGCTTCCGTTGGAAAGCCATCGCTGCTGACCCGGGTTGCCATCGTCGACAAGCACGGCAACGTGCTCAAGGCCGGGGAGGAGGGTGAAATCGCCGTGCGCGGCGACCTGGTGATGAGCGGCTACCTGAAGGCGGAGCAAGAGACCCGCAAGACGCTGGTCGACGGCTGGCTGCGCACGGGCGATGCCGGGGTCCTTGATGAGCGCGGCTACCTGTTCCTGCGCGACCGTATCCGTGACGTGATCATCACCGGCGGCTTCAATGTCTACCCCAGCGATGTCGAGGTGGTGCTGTCCGCGCACCCCGCTGTCGCCGACTGCTCGGTGGTCGGCATCCCGGATGCCAAGTGGGGCGAGGCCGTCCACGCGGCCGTGCAACTGCGCCCGGGCATGCGTGTCGACGCCGCCGACCTGATTGCGCTGGTCAAGCGCGAGCTGGGCTCGGTCAAGACGCCCAAGCAAGTACACCTGTTCGATGCGCTGCCGCGCAGTGCGGTGGGCAAGGTGCTGAAGCCCGCGGTCCGGGCAACCATCGTGGGCATCGGGAGCGCATCATGAGCCAGCCGCAAGCGGGCGCCGCGCCGCGCACCAAGCTCTGCCACTACACCACGGAGGCGGTCTACTACGGCGACGATGACCTGGTGGGCGACCTGCTCGGCCAGGCCAGCTTTGTCGATGTCTTCATGAAGCAGACCTTCGGCAGCGCGCCGACCGCGGCCCAGCGCCGCATCGTCGAAGCGGTGTTGGTCACGCTGATGGAGCACGGCATGACGCCGAGTGCCATCGCCACGCGCATGATCTATGCGAGCTCGCCGGAAAACCTGCAGGCGGGTGTGGCAGCCGGCTTGCTTGCGGTGGCCAGCCAGTTCATCGGCACCATGGAGCCGGCCGCCGGCCTGCTTGACCAGATCGCGGTTGCCGGCGAAGCGGGCGCTGCCGAGGCGCAGCGCATTGCCCGGGACTACCGCGCCAGGCGCGAGGCGGTGCCTGGTTTTGGCCACCACCTGCACCGCCCGGACGATCCACGCGCCCTGGCCTTGCTGGCGCTGGCGCGCGAGCTTGGCACCCATGGCTCGCGCTGCGCCGCGCTGGCGCTGCTTGCCGCCGAGGTGGATGCCGCCGCCGGGCGCCATATCACCATCAACGCCACCGGTGCGATCGCCGCCGTGCTCGGCGACATCGGCATCCCGGCCAGGCTGATGCGCGGTTTCGCCGTGCTCAGCCGCACGGCTGGCCTGATCGCCCATATTGCCGAAGAGCAGCGCGAGCCATCGGGGCGGTTCATCTGGGACCTCGTTGACCACGCGATGAAGCCCCCACATCCCGCGGACCAGCCAGGCTGACGATCCCGGTACGGCCTTGCGCACCTGTTCCATCAGAAAACAGCAAGAGGAGACAACATGACACAAACGGACCAGTCCATTCAGCGCCATCACCACATCACGCTGAGCGTGGGCACCGCACAGGACGACTATGACTTCCACACCAAGGTGCTGTCGCTCAAGAGCGTGAAGAAGACGCTGATCTATGACGGCGGTACGCCGTTCTATCACCTGTACTACGGCAACGACGTCGGCGAGGAGAGCACCCTGATCACCTGCTTCCCGGTGGCGCATTTCGGGCGCAAGGGCAAGCGTGGCACGGGGCAGATCGGCAGCCTGGCGCTGTCGGTGCCGGTATCGGCGATTCCGTTCTGGGAGAAGCGCCTGGCCGACCATGGCTTCGAGGTCCGCCGTTCGGAACGGTTCGGGGAAACGGTGCTGGCATTCGCGCATCCCTGCGGTGTCGAGTACGAGCTGATCGGCATTGCCGACGATGCTCGCAAGCCTTACTCCAACGGCGAAGTGCCTGCGGAGCTGGCCGTCCGCGGCCTGCATACGATCGCGGTCAATGTGCGGGAAATGGAGACTTCGCAGGAGTTCATGCAGACCGGCTGGTCGGGCCGCGAGGTGGCACGCGACGGCAAGTACACCCGCTACGCATTTGGCGACGGCGGCTCCGGCAAGTTCGTCGACTATGCGCTCGAACCCGGCATGCCCCAGGCGAGCTGGACTTACGGCGAGGGTACGGTGCACCACTGCGCGTTCCAGGTCGAGGATCGCATGGTCCAGGACCTGGTCAAGGCCCGTCTCGAGGGGATGGGCCTGACCGATACGTCGGAGCGCAAGGACCGCGGGTATTTCGAGTCGATCTACGTGCGCACCCCCAGCGGTGCGATGTTCGAGGCCACGGTATCCAAGCCGGAAGCTTTCCTGATCGACGAGCCCTACGAACGCCTGGGCTCGGAGCTGAAAATCGCACCGCAGTTCGAGAGCCAGCGCGCCAGCATCCTGCAGTCGCTGGAAACCCTGAACTATTGAGAGAACGGGCATGGCAGGGCCAACGCCCTGCCGCTCGCCCATCGCCCGTTATGCCGGGAAGACTATGCCTGACATCAATCCCCACATGCAGACGCCGCTGAGCGTGTTCGATGCGCCGGCTGGCAACGCGAAGCTCGCCGCGATCCTGGTGCATGGGCGCGGCCAGTCCCCCGCGCTGATGCGCGAGCTGCTGGTCAGCCGCATCAGCCACCCCGGGGTCGCATGGTTCGCGCCGCTGGCGGCGGACAATTCCTGGTACCCAGAGCGCTTCATCGCCCCCCTCGACACCAATGAGCCGAGGCTCTCGCAGGCGCTGGAGCGCATCGACGTCCTATCCGAGGCGCTGCTGGCCATGGGCTTTCCTTACGCATCCCAGGTGCTGGTCGGGTTTTCACAGGGCGCTTGCCTCTGCAGCGAGTTCCTCTGGCGCCAGCGCCGCAGGTATGCGGGGCTGATCGCCTTCACCGGCGGACTGATCGGACCGCCCGGCATGCCCCGCGACGGCTCGCATCGCGAACTCGAAGGCATGCCGGTGCTGCTCTCCACCTGGGACCAGGATCCGCATGTGCCCGCCGACAGCGTGCGCGAGTCGGCCTCATGGTTCAGCGCGGTCGGCGCCGACGTCACCCTCAAGGTGGAGCCGGGCAGCGAGCATGGCATCCGCGACGCGGAAGTCACCTATGCCAATACCCTCCTGGCTGCTTGCGCGCCGGGAACCTGTTGATCATCTGGAGCAGTCACCATGCAGTCATTCGTGCATGAATCCCGCGCTTGCCGCGTCGTCTTCGGCCGCGGCGCACGGCAACACCTTCCGCGCGAACTGGACCAACTGGGGCTGCGGCGGGTGCTGGTGCTGACCACCCCGGAGCAGGTGGCGCTCGGCCAGCAAATCGCCGATCTCCTCGGGGACCGCTGCGTCGGCGTCTACGGCGAAGCCGTGATGCATGTGCCCGCAGACGTCGCCCGCGCCGCGGTCCAAGCCGTGCATCGGGCCGGCGGCGATGGCTGCGTGGCCGTTGGCGGCGGCTCCACCATCGGCCTGGCCAAGGCGATCGCGCTCAACGCGGATTTGCCTATCATCGCCTTGCCGACGACCTATGCCGGCTCCGAGATGACGCCGCTCTACGCCATCACCGAGGGCGGTCTGAAACACGCCGGCCGCGACTGGCGCGTGGCGCCGCGCAGCGTTATCTACGATCCGGATCTGACGCTGACGCTGCCCCAGGGCCTCACCATGACCAGCGGCATGAATGCCATCGCCCATGCGGCCGAAGGCCTGTACGCAAGCGACGGCAACCCGGTCTACAGCCTGATGGCGGAGGAGGGCATCCGCGCCCTGGCCAGTGCGCTGACATGCCTGAAGCGCGCTCCCACGGATGCCGATGCGCGCGGCGACGCGCTGTACGGCGCCTGGCTGTGCGCCACCGTGCTGGGCAACCTGCAGATGGGTCTCCACCACAAGCTGTGCCATACGCTGGGTGGCAGCTTCAACCTGCCGCATGCGGAAGTCCACACCGTCATGCTGCCTTACGCGCTGGCCTACAACGCCGCGTCGGCGCCGCAGGCGATGGCGCGCATTGCCCGCGCACTGGGTCGCGGGCCCGCCCCCGCCGGCCTGCGCGAGCTGGGCGCGGCGCTTGGCGTGCCACGGTCCCTGCGCGAGATCGGCATGCCGGCGCACGGCCTCGATCATGCCGCGGACCTGGTGGTGCAGACGCCATATCCCAATCCGCGCCCGATCGAACGCGGGCAGGTCCGGGAGCTGTTACAGCGGGCCTACGAAGGCGCCGATCCGGCCTGACCGGCGAGCCGCCTGAACGAGAACACCCATCCTGATCCCATACCAGCGCGCAGGGTCCGATGACCGGGCGCCGCAGTGGAGTTACTTGCCATGCCATACATCATTCGCGGCTACTTCCGGCAGGACGTTGCGCAGGCGCGCCTCAAGCTTCGCCCTGAACATATCCGCCACATCCTGTCCAGGTTGCCGGAGATCGTCTGCGCCGGTGCGTTGTGCGGGGAGGACCAGCGTCCGCAAGGCCTGTTTCTCGCCGTCGGCTGCACCGACAGAGAGCAGGCGCAATTACTGATCGCGGACGATCCGTACTGCCGCGCAGGCTTGTTCGAACGGATCGAGATCGAACCCTTCCTGCAATTCGTCCCGCATCCCAACCCGCGCATCCTGCACGAGGAACTGGAGCGCGCGCTGCAGAGCGCAACCATGGCTGCGCGATAAACCTGCCCGGCGCCGGCTAGCGTCCGCGTAGCCGCCGCGTATCCCCTGAGCTTGCCATGCAGTGAAACCCTGCGGGGCGGAATTCGCCCGCGGCCGGCGCAGCCTTGCGCATCCTATTCAGAGAGAAGACCTGAACCATGCAACGTATCAAACGCATCCTGCTGTCCGGCTTGCCCGTGGCCATCATTGGCGGGCTTCTTTATGCCGGCTTGTTCGTCAAGCCCAAGCCGGCAGGCAAGTCCGTCGCGCAGCCGCTGGTGGAACGCGGCGACGCCTTCTACGGCCTCGCCGTGCTGCCCGATGGCCGCATGTGGGCCGTGGGCACGAACGGGAAGATCCTGCACAGCGACGATGCGGGACAGGGCTGGCACATGCAGCGCACCGCCAGCCAGGAGACCTTGCAGGACATCGCCGCCTGGGATGCGCGCCGCGCGGTGGCGGTCGGCAATGAGGGTGTGGTCCTGACCACGGCCGACGCCGGCCTGACCTGGGCCCCGGCGCAGGCACCCAGGTCAGCCATCAGCAACAAGCTGATGCGCGTCCATGTGAGCCAGGACGGCAGTGCGTGGGCGGTCGGCAGCGGCGGCGTGCTGCTGCGCTCGCGGGACTACGGCAAGCGCTGGGAGTCCGCGGCGCAGGGCGAGGACACCGCATGGAACGGCATCGCCTTCGACGGGCCGCGCGGCTGCGTGGTGGGCGAGTTCGGCCGCATCCGCATCACCGGCGATGCCGGCGAGCGCTGGACCAGCGTCGCCAGCCCGGTCAAGCACAGCCTGATGTCGGTCAGGTTCCGGGATTCCAGCCACGCCATTGCCGTGGGCCTCGGCGGAACCGTGCTGGTCAGCGACAACGGCGGCGCCAGCTGGACGCAGGCCGCCAGGGCCACCGACGAGGACCTGCTCGACGTCGCCTGGGACGGCAGCCAATGGATCGCCGTGGGAGACAAGGGGGTGGTGCTGGTGGCCGGCCCGGATGCAGGCAGCTGGCGGCTGACGCGGTTCGAGCCGCTGGACCGCCGCTGGTACACGCGCGTGCAGCCGCACGGCGGCAAGTACTACGCCACGGGCTCGCGCCTTGCCGTCAAGGAAGCGGCAGCCCTGTAGACGCATTGTCCAGGGACGACCGAAGAATATGGAGGAGAACATGAATACGACAGAACAGGGCAGGCTCGAACGCTTCGTCGAGTCCTGCATACGCCGGCGGGCCTACGTGACCGGCATCTTCCTGCTGGTCACGGCAGTGATGCTGGTGGCCGCGCTGCGGGTGGAGGTCAGGACGGTCTTCGAAGACCTGCTGCCGCGCAGCCATCCCTATATCCAGGTCCATGAGCAGTACAAGCAAGCGTTCGGCGGCTCGAACGTGGTCAGCCTCGTGCTCGAGGCCGAGCAGGGCGACATCTTCAACACCGCGTTCCTCACCAAGGTGAAGTCGGTAACGTCCGCCCTGCAACAGGTGGACGGGGCGAACCAGTTCCAGATCGTTTCGCTGGCATCGCGCAAGCTCAAGGAAATCCGCGGCTCGACCGAGGCCATCGATTCCAGCCCGCTGATGTGGCCCGATGTCCCGCAGGACCAGTCGGGGCTGGAGGCCCTGAAGCAGGCCATGCTGAATAATCCCCTGGTCTATGGCGCCTATGTCTCGAAGGACCTCAAGGCTGCGCTGGTCACGGTGGATTTCTATGAAGGCGCCGCCGACTACAACAAGATCTTTCCGCAGGTGAGGGCGATCGCCGATGCCGCGCGCGGCGACGGCGTGCGGGTGCGCGTGACCGGCGAGCCCATCCTCTACGGCTGGGTCAACCACTTCCTGCCGGAGACGCTGCACATCTTCCTGCTGACGATCGGTTGCCTGGTGCTGCTGCTCTTCGTCATCGCCCGTACCTGGCGCGGCACGCTGCTGCCGCTGCTGGCGGGCCTGAGCAGTGCCATCTGGGCGCTCGGTGCCGCGCGCCTGCTGGGCTATAACCTGGATCCGCTGGTGATCGTGATCGCCTTCCTGATCACCGCGCGCGCCATCTCGCATTCGGTGCAGCTGGTGTCGCGCTTCGATGAAGAGCTTGCCGCGGGGGCGGACACCACGCGCGCGGCGGCCAAGGCCAGCATGCTGCAGCTGTTCAAGCCAGGCATGCTGGGTGTGGTGGCCGACGCGGGCTGCATGATCGTGGTGGTGCTGACGCCGATTCCGCTGATGCACAAGGTGTCAATCATCGGCACGGTGTGGGTGATGACGATCGCATTGAGTGCCTGCGTGATGACGCCGGTGCTGCTTTCGTGGGTGCACTACCCGCGCGGGTATGCCCATCGGCTGGATCTCGGACCCGGCATCGACCGCATCCTGGGCGTCTGCGTGCGCAGCGCCACCTCGCGCTGGCGCTATGCAGTGCTGGCCGGGGCGGCGGCGGTGTTTGGCGTGTCGGCGTGGTACGCGACCCGTATCCAGGTGGGAGATGCCCAGCCTGGCTCACCCATCCTCTGGCAGGACTCTGCCTACAACCGCGATGCGGCGGCCATCAACCGGCAGTTCCAGGGCGCTGACCGGCTGTACGCGGTGTTCGCGGGGCACCAGCCCAACGCGGTCAAGTCGCCCGCGGTGCTGGCGAGCATGGCGGGCATGCAGCGCTACATGGCGGCCCAGCCAGAGATCGGCGGCAGCGCGTCGATCGCGGACGTGATCCCGATGGTGCGCCGCGTACTGAACGAGAACAACCCGCGCTACCAGGAGCTCGGCCGCACGGCACAGGAGAACGGCGAGCTGATGTACATGTTCGTGTCGGGTTCCGATCCCGGCGACATGGCGCGCTTCACTGATGCCCAGGCCCGGGATGCATCGGTGACGTTCTACTTCCGCGACCACCAGGGCGAGAGCATCCGCACCGCCATGGCGCGGCTCAAGGCCTACGTCGATGCCCATCCGCTGGCGGAGGGCAGCTACCGCCTGGCGGGCGGCCTGGTCGGGGTGCTGGCTGCGGTCAACGAGGTGATTCTCGCCGGCCAGATCGAAAGCATCGCGCTGGCCTTGCTGGTGTTGGTGATCTGCTGCGCGGTCGCCTACCGCTCGGTCACGGCGGGCATCTTCTTCATGGTGCCGGTGATCCTGTCCAACACCATCACCTTCAGCTACATGGCGTGGAAAGGCATCGGCATGAACCTCAGCACGCTGCCGGTGGCCGCGCTGGGTATCGGCCTCGGGGTCGACTACGCCTTCTACATCGTCGACGGCATCAAGGAAAAGATCGCCGAGGGCAAGGACCTGTCCGCGGCCACCATCGCCTCGCTGCTGGGCGCCGGCCGTGGCGTGGTCGTGACCGCGCTGACGCTGACCACCAGCGTCGTGCTGTGGTGCGCATCCTCGCTGAGGTTTCAGGCCGATATGGGCGTGTTGATGGCGATCTGGCTCTTCGTCTCGGCGCTCAGTGCCCTGTTCATCATGCCGGCGATGGTGCTGGTGTTCCGGCCGGCATTCATCGTGAAGGCGGCAGGCGAGCGAACGGCGCCCGGCGGCGGCCAGGATCTCGCCATGCGCGCAGTGCCCGAGGCCTAGCGCCTCGGCCAGTCATAAGAAATAAAAGCAAACACCAACAGGAGGAGACCGTGACATTGAATTCTTGGGGAGAGCGGCGCATGAAGTCCGGCGCCGCAGGCCTGGCGCTGATGCTGCTGGCGGCGTCGCCAAACGCGCTCGCCGCGGATGCGGAAGAGGCTGGCGCGACGGCCGCGGCCAGCGCGGAAAGCGCCGACGGCGGCGACGGTAAATCAGATGACTACAGCTTCCGCCTGGGCGGCTATGCGCGCACGTGGGCCTCTTTCAATCTGCAGAACCCGCCGGAGACCAGCCGCAATGACCGGTTTTCGCCATCCATGCTGCGCGCGGCGCTGCTGCTCAATGCCGACGCGAAAACCGGACCGGTCACATGGAAGGTGGTCGGGCGGGCCGAAGGGGAGTACAAGACGCGATACCTGAAGGACCTGGAGCAACTGAATCGGTCCAACTCGCCAGGCGGGCCGGGCAGCCGGCTGATGGACCAGTATGACCGGGCCGACCTGCGCGAGTACTACATGGAGTTCGCGCCCGTGGAGCGGGTCAACTTCCGCATCGGCAAGCAGCAGGTCGTCTGGGGCGAGACCGATTTCTTCCGCGCCCTGGATCTCGTCAATGGCTTCGATTACCGCTGGCGCTCCTTCCTCGAGCGCGAAGGCGACGAACTGCGCAAGCCGTTGTTCCTGGTCAAGGCAAAGGTCAATGTGCCGGAGGCGGACGGCAGCCTGCAATTGCTGTATCGGCCAGGCATCGACCGGAACCGGGACATCGGCAACAGCTACGATCTCTACGGCGGCCGCTGGGCGGGGCAGCCTTACAAGGGCGTCGACTTCCTGGCGCCCGGCGCGCTGAACTACAACTATCGTCACCCGGGAGCGAATGTCAGCGATCAGACCGGAGGCGTACGCTGGGAAGGGATCGCGGGACCGGTGAACTATTCGCTGGCCTACCTGAAGACATTCAACAACGACCCGGTGGTGAACTCGGCCTTCGCGCCTTCGGGTGCCGCGCCGACCGGCGCGCTCGGGGATTTCATCTTCCCCAAGATCGACCTGTTCGGCGCCACCGTCAGCGGCTATGTGCCCGCCATCGACTCCGTGCTGAGCACGGAGCTGGTCTACACGCGCAACGCGCCTTACAACATCGGCACCAGCTTCTTTGGCGGTGCCCTGCCGGGCTTTGGCGGGATCATCAAGAAGGACGTGGTCACCACTATGTTCCGGATCGACAAGAGCCTGAACCTGACGAAGCTGCTGGGCACCAGCCGGCCGTCATTCTTCTCGGTCCAGGTGTTCGACAAATGGATCCAGAACTACAAGCGGTCGGACGATATCGTCAACCTGGTGGGCTATGGCGCCGCGGCCAAGGAGCACTCCACCATCGCCACGGTGATACTGGGGCTGAATTACAGGAACGACAAGATCAATCCGCAGCTTGCCGCGGGGGTGGACCTGCAGGGCCGCGGGGGCTTCCTGATCCCGAGCGTGGAGTTCGTCTACGGCGACCACTGGCGCCTGGTGCTGGAGGCGGATCTGTTCTTTTCCAAGAACAAACGTCAGCCCGGCCAGGTGGAGGGGTCGACGCGCCTGTTCGGCACCTTTGCCAACAATAGTCAGTTCCTGGCCCGCCTGACGCGACAGTTCTGACAGTTCCAAATAAGGAGACACATCATGTATCGCATCCAGAAGACACTCGCGCTGTGCATGCTTGCCGCGCTAGGCGGCACTCTTGCCGTCGCCGCTGAACTGCCCGCCGGCACCGTGATCGACAAGGCCAACATCGACAAGGTCAAGAACGACACCTTCGACGGCCACACCATTGCGAGCCTGCTGACCGAGAAGCTTGAATGGCAGATCCGCAATACCGGCCTGACGATTCCGCTTGGCCACGCCAAGCCCGTGCAGCTCGATCCCAAGTACCTTGAGGCGACCCGCAAGAACGCGGGCAAGGCGCAGTTCGATGAAAAGACGCGCGAGGTCACGGGTTGGGAGGCCGGCATTCCCTTCCCGCAAGTCAGCCAGAACGACCCCTTTGCCGGCGACAAGCTGATCTGGAACTTCTATTACGCCTCACCGGAAGGGGACGTCATCAACAACAAGGTCACCTTCCTGATGATCAGCGGCGACAAGGGCCTGGAGTCGACGCAGGACTGGGTGTTCCAGCGCTATTACATGAAGGGACGGCTCAGCGGCGACAAGCCGGTGCTGGGGGATGGCAGCGTGCTCAGCAAGACGCTGTTCGCCGCGACCGCGCCGGAGGATATCCGCGGGCTGGGCACGTTCACCATCCGCTATGACAGCCCGAAGGTGGAAGACAGCTGGGCCTATATCAAGTCGGCCCGGCGCACGCGGCGCCTGTCCGGCGGGGCGTGGATGGACCCGGTGGGCGGGCTCGATGTGCTGAACGACGACATCTACGTCTGGAACGCCAGGCCCTCGTGGTATCCGAAGATCAAGCTGGTGGGCAAGCGCTGGATCCTGGCAATTTCGGATGCCAGGCTCGGCTACACCCCGTCGAAGAAGGGGACGCCGGACGAATGGAAGACCGTGGACCTGAAAAACGCGCCGTACTGGAACCCGGTGCAGACCTGGCAACCGCGCGAGGTGTGGGTGATCGAAGGCACGCCGCCGGGCGAGCACCCGTACGGCAAGAAGGTGGTCTATATGGACGTGAACTATCCGCGCGTCTACATGGGCGAAGCCTATGACAAGAAGGGCGAGTTCTGGAAGTTCATCAACTTCCATATGACCCCGTCAGTGGGCGAGGACGGTACCAAGTACTCTTCTTCGATCCAGGGCGACATCATCGATTTCAAGGCGCGCCACGCTTCGATCTACATGTTCCGCGGCTACAAGCTCAATGAAGCGAAGATCAAGGAAGGCGACATGACCTACAGCGCGTTGGAGTCCATCGCCAAGTAACAAGCCGACCTTCACAAGCGCGGCCCGGACTTCGCTTCTTCTGGTGCCAGGCCCGCCCGGGGGCGTGCCGGCCAAGGATTCAGGGATCATGGAAATCAAGATAATGACGGATGAACAGCGCAAGGCGGTTGCGCTGGAGTATTTCAAGCGCATGGACCGCGGCGAGAGCGTGCTCGATCTCTTTGACGAGCATGCCGAGTTCTGCTTTCCCAAATGGGGAGTGGCGCACGGCCGCGCGCAGATCGAGCAGCTGTTCGGGGACCTGATGGGAATCCTGGAGTCGGTCCGCCATGATATCGCCCATGCCAACTTCATCCAGCAGGGCGACTTGCTGGTGGTGGAGGGCACCTCGGCCGGAAGCCTCAAGAGCGGCGAGACCTGGCGCGCGGACGTCACCCACGCCGGGCGCTGGTGCGATGTGTTCGAAATCCGCGACTTCCGCATCCAGCGCTGCTATGTCTACCTGGATCCCGACTATGGCGGGCAGGATGTCGGGCGCTATCCGTGGCTGCGCCAGCGGCACGAGGGCAAGGGCGGGGCAGCGTAGTCCGCCGTGCTCCCCGGGGCCAGGTGACGGCCCCCATGCCGCGGGTGGATAATCCGCGTCATGGAAATCAAATGGCTTGAAGACTTCGTCAGCCTGGCCGAGACGCACAGCTTCTCGCGCTCGGCCGAGCTGCGCCACGTCACGCAGCCCGCGTTCTCGCGCCGCATCCAGTCGCTGGAGGCGTGGGTCGGCACCGAACTGATCGACCGCTCGAGCTACCCCACCAGCCTGACCCCGGCCGGCAAGGTGTTCTACGAGCAGGCGCTGGCCATGCTGGCGCAGGTCAGCGAGACCCGCGCGCTGATGCGCGGCCAGCGCTCGGCCAACGCCCAGGTGCTGGAGTTCGCGGTGCCGCATACGCTGTCGCTGACCTTCTTCCCGGAATGGCTCAAGGCGCTGGAGCGCAGGATCGGCACGCTGCCGTGCCGGCTGCGCGCGCTCAACGTCCACGACGCGGTGCTGATGCTGGTGGAAGGCGGCTGCGACCTGGTGATGGTCTACCACCACGCGCGCCAGGCGATCCAGCTGGATCCGGCCCGGTACGACATGCTGGTGCTTGGTACCGAGCGGCTGTCGCCCTACAGCGTGCCGGACGCTGCCGGCAAGCCGCAGTTCCGGCTGCCCGGCACCGACAAGAAGCCGGTGCCCTTCCTCAGCTACACGCCCAACGCCTTCCTCGGCCGCATGGTCGACCTGCTGCTGGCCGACACCTCCGAGGCGCTCAAGCTCGACAAATGCTACGAGACCGACATGGCCGAGGCGCTCAAGGTGATGGCGCTGGCCGGCCACGGCATGGCCTTCCTGCCCGAAAGCGCGGTGCGCGAGGACGTGGCCGCGGGCCGGCTGGTGCGGGCCGAGTCGGCGCGCGGGCTGCCGTTGTCGATCGACATGGAAATCCGCCTGTACCGCGAGCGCCCGGGCGAGAACGGCAACGAACGCCGCGCCGGCGCACGGCGCAAGCGCCAGCTGGTCGACCAGGTGTGGTCGACCTTGTCGGCGGCCCAGTCCGCCCAGCCGGCCGGCTCCCCAGTTTCCGCCAGATGACAACGTTATGCAGGTTTTGCATGACCGGATGAGCAAACGGCATTGGATTCGGGCGGGGCGCCAGCCCTAAGCTTGCGGGCATTCTTCACACCGGAACCAACCGATGTCTTCCGCAGCACCGACCAATATTGCTGGCCAAAAGCACGCACTCCCGTCTTACCTCAATGCCGACAATCTCGGCCCCTGGGGCATCTACCTGCAGCAGGTCGACCGTGTCACGCCTTACCTGGGCTCGCTGGCACGCTGGGTCGAAACCCTCAAGCGCCCCAAGCGCGCGATGATCGTCGACGTTCCCATCGAACTGGATAACGGCACCATTGCCCATTTCGAGGGCTATCGGGTGCAGCACAACCTGTCGCGCGGCCCGGGCAAGGGCGGGGTGCGCTTCCACCAGGACGTGACCCTGTCCGAGGTGATGGCGCTGTCGGCCTGGATGTCGGTGAAGAATGCCGCGGTCAACGTGCCCTACGGCGGTGCCAAGGGCGGCATCCGCGTCGATCCGCGCACGCTCTCGCACGCCGAGCTGGAACGCCTGACGCGCCGCTACACCAGCGAAATCAACATCATCATCGGGCCGAGCAAGGATATTCCGGCGCCGGACGTGAACACCAACGCCCAGGTCATGGCCTGGATGATGGACACGTACTCGATGAACTCCGGCAGCACGGCCACCGGCGTGGTGACCGGCAAGCCGATCTCGCTGGGCGGCTCGCTCGGCCGCCACGAAGCCACCGGCCGCGGCGTGTTCGTGGTCGGCTCCGAGGCCGCGCGCAATATCGGCCTGGAGATCAAGGGCGCGCGCGTGGCGGTGCAGGGCTTCGGTAACGTGGGCGCGGTGGCGGCCAAGCTGTTCCATGAGGCCGGCGCCAAGGTGGTGGCGGTGCAGGACCACCGCACCACGCTGTTCGACCCGGCCGGCCTGGACGTGCCGGCAATAATGGAATACGCCTCGCACAGCGGCACCATCGAAGGCTTCCGCGGCGAAGTCCTGCGTACCGAGCAGTTCTGGGAAGTCGACTGCGACATCCTGATCCCGGCCGCGCTGGAAGGCCAGATCACGGTGCAGAACGCGCCCAAGATCACGGCAAAGCTGGTGATTGAAGGCGCCAACGGCCCGACCACGCCGCAAGCCGACGATATCCTGCGCGAGCGCAATATCCTGGTCTGTCCCGACGTGATCGCCAACGCCGGCGGCGTGACCGTGTCCTACTTCGAATGGGTGCAGGACTTCTCCAGCTTCTTCTGGACCGAGGAGGAGATCAACCAGCGCCTGGTACGGATCATGCAAGAAGCCTTCCGGGCAATCTGGCAAGTGGCACAGGACAACAAGGTGACGCTGCGCACGGCGGCGTTTATCGTGGCCTGCACGCGGATCCTGCAGGCGCGCGAGATGCGCGGCCTGTATCCCTGATCTGGGCACGGGAAACGGGACAAGGCACTGCCATGGTGCAATGCAATAATCGTCCCGCTCCCCATGGCTCATGACCGCCAGACGCGGTCTCCGGCAAGCGCCGGAGACCGCGTTGTCGTATCCGGACGCCGTGCGCAGTGATTGCCCTGAAGTGGGGTTCTAGGAGAAAACCCAGTTGTATTGCGGCGGATGCTGCGCAATACTGTTTCACCAGTGGGGGTTTTATCTCTAGAATCCCGCTTTCTCTTCATGGTCAAGGAGATGTTATGAATTTTGCCAAGCTGGCTGCCCTGATGATTGCCGGGGGCGTGATGTGCGGGACGGCACAGGCAGCTGAACAACTGACGGGCACGCTGAAGAAGATCAAGGACACCGGCGTCATCACGCTGGGCGTGCGCGAGTCGTCGATTCCGTTCAATTACAACCTGGGCGGCGTGCGCCAGGTCGGCTATTCCTACGATATCAACATGAAGATCGTGGAAGCCATCAAGGACCAGCTGAAGCTGCCGAACCTGCAGGTCAAGGAAATCCCGATCACCTCGCAGAACCGCATCACGCTGCTGCAGAACGGCACCATCGACATCGAGTGCGGCTCCACCACCAACAACCTGGAGCGCCAGAAGCAGGTTGGGTTCACCAACTCCATCTTCATCATCGGCACGCGCATCATGGTGAAGAAGGACGCCGGCATCAAGGACTGGGCCGACCTGAAGGGCAAGAACGTCGTCACCACCGCCGGCACCACGTCGGAGCGCCTGCTGCGCAAGATGAACGACGACCAGAAGCTGGGGGTGAACATCATCAGCACCAAGGACCATGGCCAGTCGTTCCTGACGCTTGAGTCGGGGCGCGCGGTCGCGTTCATGATGGACGACGCGCTGCTGTACGGCGAGCGCGCCAAGGCCAAGAACCCGGCCGACTGGATCGTGGTGGGCAAGCCGCAATCGCGCGAGTCCTATGGCTGCATGATCCGCAAGGACGATCCGCAGTTCAAGAAGCTGTCCGATACCGTGATCTCCGGCATGATGAAGGACGGTTCGATCAACACCCTGTACACCAAGTGGTTCATGACGCCGGTGCCGCCGAAGGGCCTCAACCTGGACTTCCCGCTGTCCGAAGACATGAAGGCGTTGTTCAAGACGCCGAACGACAAGGCGCTGGACTGACCTGCCGTTGACAGCAGTGTGAAACGGAAGGCATGTCCTTCCGTTTCTTTTTGAGGACGCAACATGAACTACAACTGGCATTGGGCAGTTTTCCTCGAACAGGCCGCCCAGAACGAGACCTACCTGGACTGGATGATCTCGGGCCTGAAGGTAACGCTCGCCCTGGGACTCTCGTCCTGGGTCATCGCCCTGGTCATCGGTTCGGTGCTCGGCGTGCTGCGCACCGTGCCCAACAAGTGGCTGGCGGGCATCGCCGCCACCTATGTGGAAATCTTCCGCAACATCCCGCTGCTGGTGCAGCTGTTCATCTGGTATTTCGTCGCGCCCGAGCTGCTGCCCGGCGGCGAGGCGATCAAGCAGATGAACCCGTTCGCGCAGCAGTTCCTGGCCGCCATGCTGTGCCTGGGCACCTTCACCGCCGCGCGGGTCTGTGAGCAGGTGCGCTCGGGCATCAACTCGCTGGCGCGCGGGCAGAAGAATGCCGGCCTGGCGATGGGCTTCACGCTGCCGCAGACGTACCGCCACGTGCTGCTGCCGATGGCGTTCCGCGTGATCGTGCCGCCGCTGACTTCCGAATTCCTGAACATCTTCAAGAACTCGGCGGTGGCTTCGACCATCGGCCTGCTGGAACTGGCGGCGCAGGGCCGGCAACTGGTGGACTACACCGCGCGCCCGTATGAATCGTTCATCGCGGTCACGCTGATGTACGCGCTGATCAACGTGACGGTGATGCTGATCATGCGCTGGGTGGAAGCCCGCACGCGCGTGCCCGGCTTTATCGGCGGCAAGTAAGGGGGCGCCATGGCTTATTCCTTCGATTTCACTTCCATCACCCCTGCCACGCTCGAGGTCCTGGGCGAGGGCATGATGGTCTCGCTCAAGATCACCGTCACCGCGGTGGTGGTGGGCATCGTCTGGGGCACCATCCTGGCGATGATGCGGCTGTCGTCGTTCAGGCTGCTGAACTGGTTTGCGCAGGGGTACGTGACCATCTTCCGCTCCATCCCGCTGGTGATGGTGCTGTTGTGGTTCTTCCTGATCATTCCGCAGGTGCTGCAGAACCTGTTCAACCTGTCGCCGGCGACCGACCTGCGCATGACGTCCGCGCTGGTGGCCTTTGCGCTGTTCGAGGCCGCGTACTACTCGGAAATCATCCGCGCGGGCATCCAGAGCGTGTCGCGCGGGCAGATGTTCGCGGCGCAGGCGCTGGGCATGACCTATGGCCAGTCGATGCGGCTGGTGATCCTGCCGCAGGCGTTCCGCAACATGGTGCCGCTGCTGCTGACCCAGGGCATCATCCTGTTCCAGGATACGTCGCTGGTCTACGTCAGCGCGCTGGCCGACTTCTTCGGCCAGGCCTACGGCATCGGCGAACGTGACGGCCGCATCGTCGAGATGCTGCTGTTCGCCGGCGTGGTGTACTTCGTTATCTGCTTCTCCGCTTCGCTGCTGGTCAAGCGTTACCAGAAAAAGGTGGCTGTATGATCGAAATCAACAATGTCTCCAAGTGGTACGGCGCCTTCCAGGTGCTGACCGACTGCACCACCAAGGTCGCCAAGGGTGAAGTGGTGGTGGTGTGCGGCCCGTCCGGGTCGGGCAAGTCCACGCTGATCAAGACCGTCAACGCGCTTGAGCCGTTCCAGAAGGGCGATATCCTGGTCGACGGCACCTCGGTGGGCAATCCCAAGACCAACCTGCCCAAGCTGCGCTCGCGCGTGGGCATGGTGTTCCAGAACTTCGAACTGTTCCCGCACCTGTCGATCACCGAGAACCTGACCATCGCGCAGATGAAGGTGCTCGGCCGCTCCAAGGACGAGGCCATGGCCAAGGGCCTGAAGTACCTGGACCGCGTGGGCCTGAAGAGCCAGGCAGAGAAGTACCCGGGCCAGCTGTCGGGCGGCCAGCAGCAGCGCGTGGCGATCGCCCGTGCGCTGTCGATGGACCCGATCTGCATGCTGTTCGACGAGCCGACTTCGGCGCTGGACCCGGAGATGGTCAACGAAGTGCTGGACGTGATGGTGCAGCTGGCGCAGGAAGGCATGACCATGATGTGCGTAACCCACGAAATGGGCTTCGCGCGCAAGGTGGCCAACCGCGTGATCTTCATGGACCAGGGCAAGATCGTCGAGGACTGCGAGAAGGAGGAGTTCTTCGGCAATATCGAACACCGCTCCGAGCGCGCCAGGCAGTTCCTGTCGAAGATCCTGCATCATTGACCGGCCTCGCAGGGCAATCAAAAAGGGACGCCTCGGCGTCCCTTTTTTCGTTCCCGATGGCTCAGGTGCAGGCCGTGTTGGCCGCGTTCTTCGCCTGCACTTCCGGCGGGATCGGCACCGTCAGCGTCATGGTCGGGTGCCCGTCCTCGAACATGATCAGCTCGCCCGGGGCGAAGCGGGTCCAGGTCTCGTTGTCGGTCAGCGGCTGGGTGGCGATCACCGCCACGCGGTCGTCCGGCGTGGTGACCTGGGCGAAGTCGATCGACAGGTCGGCGTCGATCAGGTGCGCGGTCGAAAACGGCCACTGCCGCACGATGTAGTACAGGTGCGTGGAGCAGTGCGCGAACTGGGCCTGGCCGTTGCACAGCAGGTAGTTGAACACGCCATGCAGCGTGATCTCGCGGGTGATGTCGGCCAGCGCATGGCACAGCTCGTTCAGCGGCGGCTGCGAACCCGGGAAGCGCTTGCGCAGGCCCTGCATCAGCGTGCAGAAAGCCAGTTCGCTGTCGGTATCGCCCACTGGCTGGTAGACGCCGGACAGGAACGGGGTGAAGCCCTTCAGGTCGCCGTTATGGGCAAAGATCCAGTGCCGGCCCCACAGCTCGCGCATGAAAGGGTGGCAGTTCTCCAGCAGCACGGTGCCCTGCGTGGCCTTGCGGATATGCGAGATGACGTTCTTGGACTTGATCGGGTAGCGCTTGATCAGGTCCGCCACCGGCGAGGTGCCGGCGGACTGGTTGTCGATAAACAGGCGGCAGGCCTTGTCCTCGAAGAAGGCGACACCGAAGCCGTCGGCGTGATGGTCGGTCAGGCCACCGCGCGCGGCAAAGCCGGTGAAGGAGAACGTCACGTCGGTCGGCGTGGCGCAGTTCATGCCTAGCAGCTGGCACATATCGGGGCACCGGTCGGCAGCGGGCTGCCGCTTTGCAATAGAATGCAGACATTATCCCGCGCACCCGGGCCGCTGCCAAGCAGCGTCGGCCGGCCGCGCGCGGCGACCGGCCATCCTGCACGTATCTCCCCAATAACCATGCGCCAATACAAGATCGCCGTGATTCCCGGAGACGGAATCGGCACGGAAGTCATGCCCGAGGGCATCCGCGTGATGGACGCCGCGGCGCGCCGCTTCGGCATCGACTTCCAGTGGGACCACTTCGACTTTTCCAGCTGCGACTACTACGCCCGCCACGGCAAGATGCTGCCGGACGACTGGTTCGACACGCTGGTCAAGTACGACGCCATCTACTTCGGGGCGGTGGGCTGGCCTGATGCCGTGCCTGACCACGTCTCGCTGTGGGGCTCGCTGCTGCAGTTCCGGCGCTCGTTTGACCAGTATGTGAACCTGCGCCCGGTGCGGCTGATGCCCGGGATCAGGAGCCCGCTGGCCGGCCGTCAGCCTGGTGATATCGACTTTTACGTGGTGCGCGAGAATACCGAGGGCGAGTATTCCAGCATCGGCGGGCGCATGTTCCCGGGCACCGAGCGCGAGATCGTGGTGCAGGAAACCGTGATGAGCCGTACCGGCGTCGACCGCATCCTGAAGTTTGCCTTCGAACTGGCGCAGAAGCGGTCGAAGAAGCACCTGACGTCGGCGACCAAGTCCAATGGCATCTCGATCACCATGCCGTACTGGGACGAGCGCGTCGAGGCGATGGCGGCCAGCTATCCCGGCATCAAGGTCGACAAGTACCACATCGACATCCTGACCGCGCATTTCGTCCAGCATCCGGACTGGTTCGACGTGGTGGTGGCCAGCAACCTGTTCGGCGACATCCTGTCCGACCTGGGCCCGGCCTGCACCGGCACCATCGGCATCGCGCCGTCGGGCAATATCAACCCCGACCGCACCTTCCCCAGCCTGTTCGAGCCGGTGCACGGCTCGGCCCCGGATATTGCCGGGCGCGGCGTGGCCAACCCGATCGGCCAGATCTGGTGCGGCGCCATGATGCTGGAGCACCTGGGCCATGAAGCAGCCGGTGCCGCCGTGCTGGGCGCGATCGAGAAGGTGCTGGCCGCGGGCCCCGAACATGCGCCGCTGACGCGCGACATCGGCGGCAGGGCCGGCACGGCCGACCTGGGCCTGGCTATCGCGGAGGCGCTGTGAGCGCGGCGGTCGCGGGCGATCCCCGCGCCTTGCTGCTGGACAGCTTCCACGCCGCGGTGGCGGCGGCCGATCCGCTGCAGATCGTGGCGCAGTACCTGCCGCCCCCCCACGTGGGCGGCCGCACACTGGTGGTGGGCGCGGGCAAGGCCGCGGCGTCGATGGCGGCGGCGGTCGAGCGTGCCTACGCCGGCAAGGCCACGCTGGAGGGGCTGGTGGTCACGCGCTACGCGCACGGGCTGCCGACCGACCATATCCGCGTGATCGAAGCCGGCCATCCGGTGCCCGATGAGGCAGGCGAGCAGGCCGCCGCCGATATCCTGGCCAGCGTGCAGTCGCTGACGCCGCAGGACCGGCTGCTGGTGCTGGTGTCGGGCGGCGGCTCCAGCCTGCTGTCGCTGCCGGCCGAAGGCATCCCGATGGCTGACCTGAAGGCCACCACCCGGGAACTGCTGCGCTGTGGCGCGCCGATCACCGAGATGAATATCGTGCGCAAGCATGTCTCGCGCATCCAGGGCGGGCGGCTGGCGCAGGCAAGCCATGCGCCGGTGACCACGCTGATCGTCTCGGACGTGGCCGGCGACGACCCCAGCGCGATCGCCTCGGGCCCGACCGTGGCCGACCCGAGCACCTTTGCCGATGCGCTGGAGATCCTGCGCCGCTGGGGCGCGCAGGTGCCGGCCAGCGTGCAGGCGCACCTGGGGCGCGGCGCCCGCGGCGAGGTGCCGGAGACGCCCAAGCCGGGCGATGCGCTGTTCGCCCGGGTCGACAACCGCATGATCGCCACCGCCCATGGCAGCTTGCAGGCGGCCGCGGCGCTGTTCCGCGAACGCGGCATCACGCCGGTGGTGCTGGGCGATACCGTGACCGGCGAAGCGCGCGAAGTGGCTCGCGTCTACGCTGCGCTGGTGCGCGAGATTCGCGCGTACAATGCGCCGTTTGCCGCGCCCGTGGCGCTGATTTCCGGAGGTGAGTGCACGGTCACTTTGCCTGCCGGCGGTGGTGCCACGAAGGCACGGGGCGGGCGCTGCTCCGAATTCCTGCTGTCGCTGGCGGTCGAACTTGACGGCATGCCCGGCGTGCATGCGATCGCGGCCGACACCGACGGCATCGACGGTTCGGAAGACAATGCCGGTGCGCTGGCCGATCCGACCACGCTGGCGCGCGCCGCGGCCGCCGGCCTGCCTGGGCTGCGCCAGCTGGACGCGCACGACGCCTGGGGCCTGTTCGATGCCATCGGCGACCTGGTGGTCACCGGCCCGACGCGCACCAATGTGAACGACTACCGCGCCATCCTGATTCTCTGATTTCGACGAACGCCAGCCGCCGCCGCGGCAGGCCCAAGCTAGCCATGACCCAGAAGCTCACCATCACCCGCCCGGACGACTGGCACCTGCACCTGCGCGACGGCGCGTCCCTGGCCGCCGTGCTGCCCGACACCGCGCGCCAGTTCGCACGCGCCATCATCATGCCCAACCTGAAGCCGCCCGTGACCACGGTGGCGCAGGCGCAGGCCTACCGTGCCCGCATCCTGGCGGCGCTGCCGGCCGGCCTGCAGTTCGAGCCGCTGATGACGCTGTACCTGACCGACAACACCACGGCCGAAGAGATTGCCGCGGCCAAGGCCAGCGGCTTCGTGCACGGCGTCAAGCTGTACCCGGCCGGCGCCACCACCAACAGCGACGCCGGCGTGACCGATATCCGCCGCTGCTACCCGGCGCTGGAAGCGATGCAGCGCGCGGGCCTGCCGCTGCTGGTGCACGGCGAGGTGACCGACCCCAGCATCGACATCTTCGATCGCGAAGCCGTCTTTATCGACCGCGTGATGACGCCGCTGCGCCGCGACATGCCCGAGCTGAAGGTGGTGTTCGAGCACATCACCACCAAGGACGCGGCCGAATACGTGCGCGACGCCAGCGGTCCGGTGGGCGCCACCATCACCGCGCACCACCTGCTCTACAACCGCAACGCCATCTTCACCGGCGGCATCCGCCCGCACTACTACTGCCTGCCGGTGCTCAAGCGCGAGACCCATCGCGAGGCCCTGGTGGCGGCCGCGGTCTCGGGCAGCCCGCGCTTTTTCCTGGGTACCGACAGCGCGCCGCACGCGCGCGGGTTGAAGGAGCACGCCTGCGGCTGCGCCGGCTGCTATACCGCGCTGCATGCGATGGAGCTGTATGCCGAGGCCTTCGACGGCGCCGGCGCGCTGGACAAGCTGGAAGCCTTTGCCAGCTTCAACGGCCCGGCCTTCTACGGCCTGCCGCGCAACACCGGCATGCTGACGCTGGAGCGCGAGGACTGGGAACTGCCGGCCGAGCTGCCCTATGGCGACACCACGCTGGTGCCGCTGCGCGGCGGCGAGACGCTGCGCTGGAAGGCCCGCTAAACCCTGCTGCGGCCTTGCCCATGCAGGTGCAAGCGGGCGACGAGCGCTTCGTCGCCGCGCTGGCCGGGATCGACTGGTCCCGGCCGTGGTTCCAGCCGTTTGCTGCGCAGGGTGCCGCACTCGCTGCGGCGGTGCAGGGCGGCGCCGATCTGCGCGCGCTGCTAAGCGCGTATGCAGCCCAACTCCGCCTGTGCAATGCCCGCGGCCTGCCGCTGCGTTTCATCGCCCAGCATGCCTTGCCGGAAGGCAGCGCCTATGAGGCGCATATCCATGCCACCGGCGAGATCCCGACCCGCGACAATCTCCACGATTTCTTCAACGCGCTGACCTGGCTGCATTTCCCGCAGGCCAAGCGCGTGCTCAACCAGATCCAGGCCGAGGTCATCGCGCGCGATGGCGTGCAGACCACGCGCGGCGGCGTGCGCGATGCGGCGACCCTGTTCGACGAGAACGCGGTGCTGTTTGTCAGCACCGACCGGGACCTGGCGGATGCGCTCAAGGGGTTTGCGTGGCAGCGCCTGCTGGTCGAATCCAGGCTGGTGTGGGGCAGGGCCTGCACGGTGGTGCCGTTCGGCCATGCGCTACTCGAAAAACTGGTGCAGCCGTACAAGTCGGTCACTGCCCATGCATGGGTGCTGCCGCTGGCGCCGCAGCAGGCGGCAGGCCCGTCGCTGGACGCCATGCTGGCGCAATCCCTTGCCGCTGCGGCCCAGGCTGGCGCGCTGCGCGGCGGGCGCAGTTTTGCGCCGCTGCCGGTGATGGGCATTCCGGGCTGGTGCAGCGATAACGCCGAACCTGGCTTCTATGCCGATACCGCGGTATTCCGGCCGGGACGTCGCTCTGGCTGAAGGCGCCGCCAATCGGTGTTAGACTGCGGGCCGCAAAGCAGGCCAGGCAACCGCTGCCTGCACCGCAAGGTGCAGGGGGAGGAAAGTCCGGACTCCACAGGGCAGGGTGTTGGCTAACAGCCATCCACGGCAACGTGCGGAATAGGGCCACAGAGACGAGTCTTGCCGCCGGGTTCGCCCGGCGGGAAGGGTGAAACGCGGTAACCTCCACCTGGAGCAATCCCAAATAGGCAGGCGATGAAGCGGCCCGCTGAGTCTGCGGGTAGGGAGCTGGAGCCGGCTGGTAACAGCCGGCCTAGAGGAATGGTTGTCACGCACCGTTTGCCGCAAGGCGGGCGGGGCGCACAGAATCCGGCTTATCGGCCTGCTTTGCTTCTTCTTCCGGCATGACCCGGCGCCACCACGGCGTACCGGGTCTGCATCTTCCCTTCAGGCTTCGACGATTTCCATCGTGTGCGTGATCTCGGCCGTCTTGGCCAGCATGATCGACGCCGAGCAGTACTTTTCGTGCGACAGCTTGATGGCACGCTCGACCGTGGCGGGGTTGAGATTCTTGCCGGTCACCACAAAATGGAAGTTGATGCGGGTGAAGACCTTGGGGTCCTCGCCGGCGCGCTCGGCCTGCAGCTGCACGCTGCAGCCGGAGACGTCCTGGCGGCCGCGCTTGAGGATCAGCACCACGTCGTAGGCGGTGCAGCCGCCGGTGCCGAGCAGTACCATTTCCATCGGCCGCGGCGCCAGGTTATGGCCGCCGCCCTCGGGCGCACCGTCCATCGCCACGATATGGCCGCTGCCGGTCTGGGCCACGAAGCTCATGCCGTCGGCACCCATCCATGTCACTTTGCATTCCATTTTGTTCGTTCCTGTCGTTTATATTGTGTGCTTCCGATCACAAGCGCATGATCACGAATCTTGCAATTCTCAGTATATGGCATCGCCAAGCTTGGGCTGCTGACGCCCATATCCCTACGAAATCTGAGGGTTTCCTCTAGTATGACAGCTCAATGACATGCCTTGATTTTGCATAAACCATTGATTTTTAAATGAAATATCCTGTCTGGTGCGCCACGTTCTTCTTTCCGCAATACGAAATTGCATTTCGCAGTGCAAATTCCCCTTGCACTGGGGAAAACCCCATGTATAATTTGAATCATTGAACGACGGCACTGACAGCGCGCCAGAGTGCGAAAGCGAAGCTCCAGGGCAAGCCGCACCGCCCGCCAGTCCCTCCGTCGATCTCCCAGTGTCTCCTCCACCCTCCTCCTTTGGTGGATTCAAACCCAAGCTCAACCGCTTGGGTTTTTTTTCGCCCCTGCGTTCTGGTGCGCTAAGCACTGACAAGTGCGCGACGCTGCCCTGGTTTGGTCCCGCCATGGCGGCGACCTTGACGAAAAGGTCAGTCTTTGCTTGTGCGGTTCCGGCAGCCGCCAGTATAATGGAAGGCTTTCCGTCATACCCGCGGAAGAAAGAGCAGGATCAGGCCAGCCTTCACGGGCCAGCCACAAGACTTGCAGGGGCGAGCACAAGCCTTCGCGAGTCGGATTTCGGGTACGAACTAATAGTCAGGAAAAATCATGAAGACCTTTTCCGCCAAGCCTCATGAGGTAAAGCGCGACTGGTACGTGATTGACGCGACGGACAAAGTCCTCGGCCGTGTCGCCAGCGAAGTGGCACGCCGTCTGCGCGGCAAGCACAAGCCGGAATTCACTCCGCACGTCGACACGGGTGATTACATCATCATCGTCAATGCAGCCAAGCTGCGTGTCACGGGTACCAAGGAAACGGACAAGAAGTACTATCGCCATTCGGGCTACCCGGGCGGTATCTACGAAACGACGTTCGGCAAGATGCAGCAGCGTTTCCCGGGCCGTGCCCTGGAAAAGGCTGTGAAGGGCATGCTGCCGAAGGGTCCGCTGGGCTATGCGATGATCAAGAAGCTGAAGGTTTACGCCGAAGCCGAGCATCCGCATGAAGCGCAGCAGCCCAAGGCGCTGGAAATCTAAGGAGGCCAATCCATGATCGGTAACTGGAATTACGGTACTGGCCGCCGCAAGAGCGCTGTGGCTCGTGTCTTCATCAAGTCGGGCAAGGGCGACATCATCGTCAACGGCAAGCCCATCAAAGAGTATTTCGCTCGCGAAACCTCGCTGATGATCGTGCGCCAGCCCCTGGAACTGACCGCTCACGCTGAAACGTTCGACATCAAGGTCAACGTGACCGGCGGTGGCGAAACCGGCCAGGCCGGCGCAGTGCGCCACGGCATCACCCGCGCCCTGATCGACTACGATGCGACCCTGAAGTCGGCCCTGTCGAAGGCTGGCTACGTCACGCGCGATGCACGTGAAGTCGAACGTAAGAAGGTCGGCTTCCACAAGGCGCGTCGTCGCAAGCAGTTCTCGAAGCGCTGATGCGTTTTCGCGGGTCCGGTACTGCCGGATCTTGCGAGACCAAAAAACCGCACGCTGGCCGTGCGGTTTTTTTTCGCCCGCAGGGTACGAAAATACTCTGGCCTGCCGAAAAAGCGATGGGGCAGCCATACTTTTGTGGGGTATGGGCTGCGCGCGGCTACAATCACGCCCTGTCGCCATCGGCAAGTGCTGCTTGCCGGCGCGAATGCGCCACGGCCGGAGGGGTCGGCACGAACGAGAGAGGAGTGAGAGTTATGCTGTTTTCGAAAAAGAAGGGCCTTTCGATCGATACGCTGATCGGCGAAGACACCGCCATCGACGGCGACCTGGTGTTTGCTGGCGGCCTGCGCCTGGACGGCCGCGTGCGCGGAAACGTCACCGCGGCGCAGGGCAAGCCGAGCATGCTGGTGGTCAGCGAAAAAGGCATGGTCGAGGGCGAGATCAGCGTCGGCCACCTGGTGCTCAACGGCACCGTCAAGGGCCCGGTGCAGGCCACCGACCTGCTCGAACTGCAGCCGCATGCCCGCGTGCTGGGCGACGTGCGCTATGCGGCGCTCGAAATGCACCAGGGTGCGCTGGTCGAAGGCCGCCTGATGCCGCTGCTGCAAGGCGAGGTCAAGGCGCTGCCGAACCTGGTCGAGGCCGCGCCTGCGGCTGAAGTGACGGAAGCGGCGGACGAGGCTGGTGCCACGGACCACACAACCCCCGCTGCCGACGCCCATCCCACTGAAAAGGCCGCCTGAGCGGCATCCGCCATGCCGGGAACCCCTTGAAAGCACAGGGTTTCGGCACGATCTTCCAGTAGCGCTTAGAATACAGGCGTATCTAAACAGGAGAACACCCCATGAACGCAGTCGCAGAGGCACCCGTTACCGAGGACGTGCCGGCACCGTTCGTCTTTACCGACAGCGCCGCCGACAAGGTCAAGCAGTTGATCGAGGAAGAGGGCAATGCCGAACTGAAACTGCGCGTGTTCGTGCAGGGCGGCGGCTGCTCCGGCTTCCAGTATGGCTTCACCTTCGATGAGGAAGTCAACGAAGACGACACCACCATGGTCAAGAACGGCGTCACCCTGCTGATCGACTCGATGAGCTACCAGTACCTGGTCGGCGCCGAGATCGACTACAAGGAAGACATCAACGGCGCGCAGTTCGTGATCAAGAACCCGAATGCCTCGACCACCTGCGGTTGCGGCTCGTCGTTCTCGGTCTGACCGGCACCGGTCCCCAAAAAAACGCACCTTCGGGTGTAATGCCGTTCAGTTAAGGTCCTTCTTCAGGTACCGAACGGTGTAGCGAGAAGGTCGCGACTTAACGATCCGTGCG